>JAAZYK010000074.1 GCA_014239685.1 Dehalococcoidia bacterium
GCGCAACAACCGTGCAGGCACCCTTGAGCACCACGATATGACGCCACGTTTCGGCAGCAGATTGTGCGGTATGAACACGATTACGTTCTATCTCGGGTACGGTTGAGCCCCGGAGTCGTGCCATTTCGCCAGGATGGGGCGTCAGGATTGCCGGGCCGTGAATCCGCTCGGGCCAATCATCGACTAATGCAAGTGAGTTCAGCGCGTCCGCATCGATAACCAGCTTTGGCCCTTCGCGCCGATCAAGCAATACCGCACGAACGAATTCAACAGCCGAGGATGTCTGGCCTAGGCCAGGACCGATCAAAAGTGAAGATGCGCTGCGAGAGGCATCCGTGACTTGTACAGCGGCAAAGCTAGAGTCAATAACATTTCTGCTGTGCTCGACTAAAGGAATATAGGTGGCTTCCGCGAGTCGGGAAGCGATGAGCGGGTAAATTGTGTCCGGCAGGGCCAAGGTCACAAGTCCTGCGCCCGACCTCCCTGCGGCGGCGCTGGATAGATATGCCGCTCCGACATAATTCTCTGACCCAGCTACGATAAGCGCCCGTCCAAAGGTGCCTTTATTCGATCTGGGAGGGCGATCCGGAACCATACTGCCCATCAAACTACTGGTCATAAGTTCCGTCTGGATGTCGTCATCCAGTCCCTTAGGAATGCCGATGTCAAGGCACCGCCGAGGTGCTCTGCTTGGTTCCAGGAAATGGCCGATTTTCGGTCGGCCAAGCACAAGTGTTTCGCTGGCGACCAGTCCGTTGGGGTCCATGTTCCCAGTGTCGGTCGACATTCCTGTTGCTATATCGACGGCGACTATCGGTGCTTTCGCGTTATCTCGGACAGTACGAAGAAGATTCGATAACGGCGGCCTAATCGGACGGGCACGCCCTGTCCCCAAAACCGCGTCGACTATCACGATCGCTTCCGCAACCAATTTAATAAGGAACGAGTGATCGTCGTCTTCGAATTCGTGAACCACCTTCACTCCTGCGGCGGACGCGAGATGAAGTTTTTTGTCTTCGCCGTCGCGAATCATCAACAGGTAGGCGGTTACGTCGATTCCACGGGACGCGAGATGCCGGGCGGCGACAAGTCCGTCAGACCCGTTATTACCTGGACCAATGAGAATGAGGGCCGGGCCTGTTTTAGTTGAGGGCAGTAACGCTTCGGCTATCGCGAGCCCGGCGTTCTCCATCAGGGTGTCCAGCGGTACTCCTGCCAGAACTGACGCCTGTTCAAGTTCCTGCATTTGCCGGGTTGTGACTATCTTCAATCCTGGGTCGTCCTTCCCTCCGCGACGGGTGGATCTGAGGTCTGAGCGACGACACTGGCTATGGCAAACTCACGGGAATGCGAGAGACTGACGGCTATACGTACAATCCCCATGCTCTCGGCGCGCGCCTTCGCCCGATCATGCAGCACGATCTCCGGCGCACGGCCGCGTTTGCGCTGAACCTCTATGTCACGCCAGCCAACTCCGCGAACGCCGGTTCCTAGAGCCTTCATCACCGCCTCTTTTGCTGCAAATCGGCTGGCCAACTGGGGCGCCCTGCCCCTGCAATACGACTGTTCTGCGGGCGTGTAGATCTTCTCCAGGAATCGGCGTGGATACCGGGAATAGGTGAGTCCGATTCTCTCGATCTCGATTAGATCTACGCCGACGTACAAACTGCGTTCTCCCGGTCGCGATCTTTGCGAACCCTGATATCCGTTACCCGTGCATAGAAGATTTCGGCCCACGGGATAGTGATGAAGCGACGGGTTGATTATATGGCCCCTAACGTTCTCCCCCCATCCGTATCTCATCTTATCCCCGATGAAAATCGATCTTATCTGTCGACCCGGTGATAACCTCTATCAAGTTGGCATCACGATTATTTTTCGACGCGAACATAACGCCAAGCAATCACAAAACATTCCTCATATCGAATCTTCAGGAGAGCCCTTATCCGCGCTAAACGCATCGATGGGAAGGCCGTGGCGGAGAAGGTTCGTGACGAGGTGGCCCGAGAGGTTGAGGAGTGGGTTTCCGCCGGTAATCGCCGGCCCGGTTTAGCGGTGGTGCTGGTGGGTGCAGATCCGGCTTCGGAGACATACGTACGTGGGAAAGAGTTGGCGTCGGCAGAAGTCGGGATTCACTCGGAGGCTCGGAAACTGGCGGCGAACGTGACCCAGAATGAGTTGCTTGACGTGATCTCCGAACTGAACTCTGACGACCGGATTACCGGTTTTCTGGTTCAGTTACCGTTGCCAGATCACATCGACGAAGACACCGTGTTGCACGCTATCGACCCGAACAAAGATGTTGACGGCATACATCCTTTCAACATGGGTCTCTTGTTAGGGGGCACACCGCGACTTGTTCCGGCGACTCCGAGCGGAATTTTGAGGTTGCTGACTGAAGAAGGCGTGGACACCAGTGGGAAACATGTTGTGATATGCGGACGAAGTAACATCGTCGGGCGCCCGCTCGCCGCGCTCCTGTTGAGAAGAGGGCAGGGAGGAGATGCCACCGTAACTGTCTGCCACTCCGGGACCACAGATTTAGGATCGTTCACCAGACAGGCGGACATACTGGTAACTGCCATGGGCGTGCCCGGACTGATCACGAAAGAGATGGTCAAATACGGCGCAGTAGTGATAGATGTCGGAACCGTGCGGGTTGATGACCCGTCACGAGCGCGCGGATGGCGGCTCGCCGGAGATATGGCACTTGATGTGCGGGATGTGGCATCGATGCGGACCCCTGTCCCTGGCGGTGTGGGGCCGATGACTATCGCCATGCTGTTGAAGAACGTTATGCAGGCGGCCCGCCTGGTTGAGAAGGGTGGGCACAAATAGTGAACAAAATGGTACGTGGGTGAACTACTTGATTCGTTCGAGAACGTTGACGGTTCTATAGTAAGATAGCCGCCGCCGCGGACCCATCAAAACAAAGTGGGCTACTTAAGTTCATGGCGTGGAGGTCGAGAGATCGTTCAGAGTAAAGAACATGCGTCTTCCGAAACAGATTCGGACGACGGCGCAAGAAAACAGGAACTGGCCGAGCTTTATCGGCAGATGTACCTGATCCGTCAATTTGAAGAGGCATGCGGTGAGATGTACACGCGAGGCCAGGTACGCGGGTTCCTGCACCTCTACATCGGAGAAGAAGCGATTGCGGTCGGTGCGATCTCTCAGCTTCTACCGCATGACTACATCGTTACGCACTACCGTGACCACGGCCACGCATTGGCGCGTGGTCTTGACCCCAATCGTGCTATGGCCGAACTGTTTGGTCGCATCGATGGCCTGAGCAAAGGCAAAGGCGGTTCGATGCACCTTTTTGACGCCGAGAAGGGTTTCATAGGCGGTCATGCGATCGTCGGAGGGCAGTTCCCCCTCGCAGCCGGTCTCGCGCTGTCCCATCAGTACAGGAAGACTGATGGGGTCTGTGTCGTATTTTTCGGGGACGGCTCCACCAATCAGGGCACATATCACGAGGTCATGAACCTCGCTGCGGTCTGGAAGCTTCCCATCCTGTTTTTCCTCGAGAACAACCTTTACGGCATGGGCTCAAGATTCGACCGAGTGCGAGCCGGTGGTGAAGATTTTTACCCTGGGGCTGCAACCTACGGCATAGATCAGACGGCGGTGGTCGACGGGATGGATGTCATGGCTGTCCAAGAAGCAACGAAACTTGCGCTTCAAAGCATTCGGTCGGGCAATGGTCCCGCATTTATCGAAGCTAAGACATTCCGTTTTCAGGGACACTCAATGGCTGATCCTGTGAAGTACCGGGATCGATCAGAAACGGAGGTCTGGGAGGCGCGTGACCCCCTGAAAACGTTCCCGCAGGATCTCCTCGACCAAAACCTTTTCACAGCGTCTGAGTTGGAAGAGATTCGTTCCAACGTTGACGCCGAAGTGGCTGTCGCCGTCAAGTTTGCCGAGGACAGCCCGTTCCCACCGGACGAAGAACTTTTCACCGATATTTACGCCTAATATCGCTGTCCTTTTTGGGATGGCGGGATTGATGCATGACTGAAATTACGTTCAGACAGGCCCTACAACGAGGATTACGGGAGGCGCTAGACGCTGACCCCAATGTTTTTCTGATGGGCGAAGACATCGGCAAGTACGACGGCGCGTACGCCGTTACTCAGGGTCTCCTTGAGAAGTATGGTCCGGACCGCGTTCGGGACACGCCTATATCTGAAGCCGCCTTTGTCGGGGCCGGAGTCGGCGCCGCTGTCGCGGGACTACGACCCGTGGTCGAGCTGATGTCGATGAGCTTTTCGCTCGTGGCGTCCGACCAAATCGTGAACATGGCTGCCAAGATTCGATATATGTCCGGGGGACAGCTGAACGTACCGATGGTTCTTCGGGCACCGACCGGTGGTGGTGTCCAGCTAGCGGCGACACATTCTCAATCCTTCGAAAAC
The DNA here is from genome assembly GCA_014239685.1 of Dehalococcoidia bacterium. Taxonomy (GTDB): domain Bacteria; phylum Chloroflexota; class Dehalococcoidia; order Lucifugimonadales; family Lucifugimonadaceae. The sequence continues at coordinate 4,422 of JAAZYK010000074.1, forward strand.
TGGTACGCATCTGTTCCAGGCCTGAAAGTCGTTACGCCATCTACGCCGTACGATGCGCTGGGTCTTCTCCGGAGTTCGATCGAAGATGACAATCCAGTCGTATTTGCCGAAAACGCCCTGCTATACGCGACAAGGGGCGACGTCCCGGACGAGGAATACCGCGTCCCTATAGGCGTCGCCGATGTGAAACGGATCGGAACCGATATCACGCTTGTCGGCTGGGCGCACGGGATAGTCACCTTGATGGCAGCCGCCGAGAAACTCGCCGAGACCGGAGTTAGCGCGGAGGTTGTGGACCTCAGGTCATTGCGGCCGCTGGACATGGAAACAGTTGTCGAATCTGTCGAGAAGACGGGCAGGGCACTAGTTCTGGACGAGAACTGGCGTACGGCTGGTTTCGGTGCAGAGCTCGCGGCCGAGATTGGTTATAGAAGCTCCGACTATCTTGACGGTCCGGTCGCTAGAGTAAGCGGCACGGATACTCCGTCTCCCTACTCACGCCCTCTTGAGCAGCTGGGGATTCCCCAGGTTTCCTGGGTTATCGACGAAATCGAAAAGACATACGGGATTTAAACAGGCCAGATACCATCGACATACCTAGCGCACCCGCACCTAATGTTTAGTAAAGGGTCTCCGGATTGATTACCGAAGTCGTAATGCCAGCCATGGGCGCCGACATGACCGAAGGCACGGTCGTCAAATGGCTCAAGTCAGAAGGCGATGAAGTTTCCCGTGGAGATATCCTCGCCGAAATTGAGACGGACAAGACCGTAGTCGAGATGGAGGCGTACGGATCAGGCCTCCTGCGCAAGATCGTCGTGGGCGAAGGCGTTATGGTTCCGGTTGGCGATCTGATTGCCTACCTTGGCGACTCGGATGACAAGATTCCCGATGGTTCGGACGGCGGCGATAGCGCCACAGCATCAGCAGCACTGGTTCCTGAGGAACCCGCCTCCCGGCCTGCGCCCATCGCAACAACCGAGGCTCCTGCCGCGACCGGTCGCGTCAAGGCGTCACCAGTGGCCCGGAAGATGGCAACTGAGAGGGGTATCGACCTTGCCTCCGTAGCCGGCACAGGCCCGGGCGGGAGGATCACACGTTCAGACGTCGAGGGTCATTCTGAAGCTCCGGTTAATACACCAGCCGATGCGGCCTCTACCTCCGTGAAACCGTCTACCATCTTGCCGGTCACATTGAGTGGGGAAGACATTCCACTTTCCACCATGCGGCAGGCGATCGCTCGCGTGACAGTCCGAAGTAAGACCGAAAATCCCCATTACTACATTGACCTATCGATCGACATGACATCTGCAATGTCGATGCGGCAAGGGTTGAACGAGGAGATCGACGCTGCCGGCCCGCGTATCAGCGTGAACGACATGATCGTTCGGGCCTGCGTTAAGGCGATCGCTAAATACCCCAAACTCAACACCACCTTTGCTGACGATCACCTAATCAGCCACGCCGATATCAACATCGGTATCGCAATAGCTCTGGAAGTCGGCCTGATGGTACCTGCCATCCTGCGAACCCAGAACATGAGCCTGCTTGAAATTTCCGCCGCAACCAAGGATCTAGCGAACCGGGTCCGAGGTGAAGGTGGCGTGTTGACACAGGAAGAAAATACCGCCGGTACTTTCTCCATCTCAAACATGGGGATGCTAGGCGTGGACAACTTCCAGGCGATCATCGTGCCTCCTCAATCCGCCATTCTTGCCGTTGGTGCTGTTGCCCAGCAACCCGTTGTACGAGACGGGGAGATAGTGATCCGGCAAATGATGAAGGCAAGTTTGTCAGCCGATCACCGTGTGACCGATGGAGCCGAAGGTGGCGTGTTTCTTGGCGAGATTCGACGACTGCTTGAGAACCCGGTCAGCTTGTTGGTCTGATTTAGACAACAAAAGACTTCACACACAGACAGAATTCAAAGGCCCGCCTTATCGGCGGGCCTTTGCGCGAGAGAAGTATTTGACGCCAGCGTCTGTTCTGATCACAGGGCTAACCTTAGAATGAGCAACGTGTACTACGAAGAGCCATTTTTGCCCGATGAGCGCTCCGTTCTGGAGCGTTTTTTTACGAATACCGATGGGCCTGTCTTTGGCGTAGTAAACCTGCCAGAAGTGGTGAAAGGCGCTCTGTTCGCACGTTACTCCCGGTCGCATAAATCGCTTCGCCGGCTGTTCCTGGATGAGTTCCACAACCAGCCAGAGCTCGGTATAGGCGCCATGTCAAAGGCAGTCGCTGATGACGACCCCTCTGTAAGGCTAAACAAGGCCGAGGCGCTGTATGACCGAGTGTTTGGTGAATATGGCGATGACTCGGTCGCGCAGCTGGGCGGGGCTCACCTGGCATGCGAGCAGGCTTCAAACCTGCTCACCAAGGTCCTCGAACGGGGACGAATCGCCGCTTACCTGGAGCAGAGCACGAGGTATATCTATTACGATCGCCCACTAGGCGACGGTTACCGATACCACGTGCCGCCAGAGATCGTTGGATCCACCTTGGAGACTGAATACCGGGGAACGATGGATGCCCTGTTCGATCAGTACTCCGCACTTGTGCATGAACTGGCGCCGCACTTTGAAAGCAGGTTCCCGAGAACTGACGGAACCTCAAGACGCGCATACAACGCCACCATTCGCGCCAAAGCGTGTGATGCTGCACGTGGACTTCTGCCGGCTGCTACGACTTCAAACGTTGGTATATACGGAACCGGGCAAGCCTATGAATCACTGCTGATCCGTATGCAGGCGCATCCTCTTGCGGAAGCGCGTGCATACGGGGAGATGATGCTTACGGAGCTTCGGGAGATCATTCCTTCATTTGTCAAAAGGGTTGACCTTCCCGCCCGAGGTGAAGCCTGGGCCCATTATTTTTCGGATACAGCTGCCCATATGAAGGATATCGCGGCTCAGATCGATATCGAGTTCAGCGGTGGACCCGAAGTCACCCTTGAAGACTGGGACCCCGATGCCGAGATCAAGGTCGCGGCATCCGCGTTATACGCCTATTCAGACCTGTCGGATGCACAGTTACTTGAAGCTGCACGCAACATGGGAGCGGAAGAACGGGCCGGAATAATCCGAGCGTACTCTGGAGATCGGATCAATCGACGTCACAAGCCCGGCCGGGGGATGGAGCGGGTTGACTACAGATTCGATATCACATGCGATTTCGGGAGTTTTCGTGACCTGCAACGTCACAGAATGTTGACTTTGGACTGGCAACGACTTGGGACAAAACATGGCTACTCCACACCAGATGTGTTGAGCGATATCGGACGCGTAACTGAATGGGATTCAGCCATGGAGCGCGCCGCCGACCTGAACGCCAGTGTTATGGACCAATTTGGGGCTGATGTCGCTCAGTATGCGGTCCCGTTTGGATACCGGATTCGATTTGTGATGCAGATGAACGCCCGAGAGGCGTTCCACCTGCTCGAGTTACGTACCGCACGGGCTGGCCATCCGGACTATCGCAGGGTGTGTCAGGAGATGCACCGGCTGATCGACAAAAAAGCTGGACACCGTGCCATAGCCGGCGCCATGAAATTCGTGGATTACGAAGAGTATGAACTTGAGCGAATCGACTCAGAGCGGCGTGCCGACGAGAGAAACAGTAACGGGAACACGTAGCGCTTAAGGACAACCCTTGATGGCCGGGCTGAGTACAGATGCCGACGTTATGATGCGGTTCGATCACGCGCCCCCAAGGATTCTTCGCTGGCAGTTTGACTACGGTCCGCATCGTAAACGATCGTTTGCGACAGACGTATAACGATGGAATTGGTCTGTCAGATTCCCAACGGGTCAGGCCGCAATAGACAGGTCTGTAACACGTTGTCAGCTATACGCTCTTCAGGCGTTTTTAACTTGGTCCCGGCTCATCAACCAAACCGGAATAACTCCTAGAACTGCAACCACCGACGCCGACACGAAGAAACCCCGGAAGACTGTGAGCCCTGCGGAGGTTATCTGCTCAACTCCTTCTAGTGAGATCGGCGCATCTGCGGCCAGGTTCTCAAACCTGACTGTGCCCCAGGCCGTGACAGCGGCCAATCCGATCGTCATACCGACCATCCGGGAAGCCGTGATGAGCGCAGATGCCGTTCCACGTTCGCCGGCCCTGGCATGGCGCAACGCCGAAATGTGTATCGGTGCGATTAACAATCCGAACCCGAACCCGGAGATCGCAAGGTGGATCGTCATTAAGGGTTCTCCGATATCGATATCCCATTGAGACATTGCGGCGAGTCCCAGCGCTACCAGTACAAATCCTGCGATCGCAGGCCATCGAGCGCCGACTTTCTGTACCAACAAGCCTCCAGCGATCGCTCCAAAGGGTATGGCGACTGTCATACGCAGGAGCATTAATCCGCCGTCCAATGGGGACAGACCAAGAACCGTGTTAGCCATCAAAGGCACTGTGACCATCACCGTTATCAAAGATATTCCGGCGGCGAGATGGGCGGCGTTAGAAGCAGTGAATTCGATGGTTCGCAGAAGTCTTACGGGCAATATCGGATCGGCTACCTTACGGTGCCACCAGACGGTTGCTATCACGGCAGCCCCGGTGGCGGCGATCAATATTCCGAACACGACATCGGTGTCAGCCGCACGAGATAACGTCGCTGTGAGCAGCGCTAACACAGCGACAAACATTGCCCCGCCAACGAGATCGATCCTCACAGGGTTTCGCACTCCTGCGGGAGAGAACTTCAGAGCTGAGATTACCCCGATGCCTAGAGGAATATTGATCCAAAACACCCATTCCCAGGAACTTACGTTTGTAATCAACCCCGCCCACAGCGGGCCGATAACGCTACCTGCTTCAGCGCTGGCGCCGATAATGCCAAACGCCATCGCGTGACGAGCACGTGGCAGCACGTCAGCAACGGAAGCGATGGCGACGGGGATCATCGCGCCTCCGCCGATCGCCTGAAATACGCGTGCACCTATCATCCATTTCAGATCAGGTTCATCCTCCCCGATCAGGCCAGGGAGGTCCGGACTAATTGCTACCAGTGCCGATCCAAGCATGAAGATGACCAGCGCCCCAACGAACACGACGCGATGCCCGAATCGATCAGATACGCGGCCCATGATCGGCATAGCAGCCGTGTAGCCGATTAGATAACCCGTAACGGTCCAAGAGGCCCGATTCAACTCGCCCGGGCCGATACGGAAATCCGGAAGCAGCTCCGGCAAAACCACGACTATCGATGTCTGATCATCCGCAGCGATGAACACGCCGGCACAAACCGGAATTATGACGGCGTAAGCACGAATATCCCGTAGCCAGTT
>JAAZYK010000075.1 GCA_014239685.1 Dehalococcoidia bacterium
CGGTCCAGATCGTGACCGTGAGGGGCAGCGGCTGGACGAGATAGCAGACGATATGGGATGCGATCCAGCCGAGGCCGCAATCCGGCTTTACGAAGATGGGGACGCGGCTATCGTCCAGTTCTCTCTGCGTGAAGACGATGTGGACCTAATCGCGCGCGACCCGTACATCGCCATCGCCTCCGACGGGAATTCGGTTCGGTCAAAGGGGCCACTGTCGGCCGGAAAGCCGCATCCCCGCTCTTACGGAACCTTTCCACGTTTCTTGTCAGAGATGCGACGGGACAAGAACCTTGTCTCACTTGAAGAGGCCGTTCGGAAAATGTGCGCCCTGCCAGCATCTCGGTTGCAGCTAACTCGGCGCGGACGTGTGGCGCCGGGATGTTTCGCCGATCTCGTGATGTTCGACCCCGACACGATCCAAGACACGGCTACGTTCACCGAGCCACACCAGTACACGACGGGAATCGACACGGTGGTGGTCAACGGACAAGTGGCGCTGGAGAACGGCACACCGTCCGGCGTGAGAGCCGGCCGTGTGGTTCGGACCACAAACGGTTAGACCCGCGTTGACTTCGACAATCCGCCGAAACACATCCCCCATACAGCTATGGAAACAACCGTCTAGGGGAGCAGCACTCGTCGGCTCCTTTCCACCCATAAAGCGCGGAAATACCCGGTTGCCGGTGGGAGCGCGCGGGCCGATGATGGACGTCAGCGTCGACACAGTCGTATCTTAAATCCGTGTCGCTACAGGCGATCTAGTGATTTTTCTCAGGCCGGATACACAACTTAGAGAGCGTCTTTTGACTTTCGACCTTGTGATCAAGAACGGGACAATCGTAGACCCTTCTCAGGCTCTGCACGCCAAGCGCGACATAGCGATTGCCGGTGGCCGAATTGTCGCCGTCGAAAAGCACGTCTCCGATAATGACACCCACGACGTGATCGAAGCCGACGGGCTGCTGGTGCTGCCTGGACTTGTGGACCTACACGTGCATGTGTGGTGGGGTGTTGCCCATCTTGCCATTGACGCCGACGCCCACTCGCTGTCTCGCGGCGCTACGACTATCGTTGATGCAGGGTCGGCAGGTGCGAACACGATGGCGGGTTTCCGGCGTTACGTGATAGACCGTGTGGACGCCCGGACCCTGGCCTTTCTCCACATTTCAGGTATGGGCCAGCTCGATAACGAGATCGGCGAATTGGAAGATATCCGCTGGGCACGTGTGGATAAGGCAGTTGAGGCGGCGAAACTTCACCCGGACGTGATCGTAGGTGTGAAGGTCCGGTTGACCGAAGGCATTGTCGGGAAGAACGATCTTCTGGCGCTTGACCGGGCTATTCAGGCCGCGGATTACCTGGCCAAGCCAGTCATGATCCACATCGGCGGAACGAGCCACGATATCGAGGAGATTCTCGGCAAGCTGCGGGGCGGCGACATCGTTACTCACAGCTTCACGGCGAATCCTCCTGGCATCATCACCGACGCCGGGAAGGTCGTAGCTGCTGCGATTGAGGCTCGTGCACGCGGGGTCGTTTTTGACGTCGGGCACGGGGCTGGTAGCTTTGGATTCCGCGTGGCAGAGGCAGCGATGGACCAGGGATTCATGCCGGCCACAGTTTCTAGCGATGTCCATCGCTACAACGTTCGCGGTCCGGTGTACGACCTTGCCACAACACTCTCCAAGTTCCTCCACCTTGGATTGTCGCTAGACGAGGTCGTGCGGCTCGCCACTTCTGCACCCGCACATGCTGTGGGTCGCGGTGACCAGTTCGGAAGCCTCAAGGTGGGCGCTGAGGCGGATGTGAGTGTGATGCGTATCGAAGAGGGCAAGTTCAAGTTCACAGACGCTCCCGGCGATATCCGTATCGGTGATCGACTATTGGTGCCGGTCGTTACATTACGAGCGGGGCGCAGGCACGCTCCGACGTACAGCGTGCACCCAGATCTACTAGACCATCACCATCACTCATACGCATGAACTCTTCCACGGATTTCCCTCCGACAATTCTTGACCCAGGAGCACCCACGTCCGGCGTGATCGCTATCGAAGCAAACCGACTGGAGAAGTCGTTCGGTAATGCGGCCGTCCTGCGTGGTCTGGACATGACGATCCGGGATGGCGAAGTAGTGGCGATATTCGGCGCAAACGGGGTCGGTAAGTCGACGCTGCTACGCGTAATGGCGACGCTGACCCGGCCGGATCACGGCAATATTTCGATCTATGGCAGAGATATATCAAAGCAGGCGGAAATCGCCCGTTTGTCACTCGGGGCGGTTCTTCACTCTCCGATGCTTTACGGCGACCTGACAGTGAAGGAGAACCTCACATTCTTCGGCAATATGTTCAGGGTTCCGGAGCTGACAGAACGCGTCGATGAGATGGCGGCGCGCATGGGGCTGATGCGAAGACTGGATCAGCGTATTCGCGAGTTATCTCACGGATTTCAGAAGCGAGCGGCACTTGCGCGGGCGCTCATACACAGGCCGAGGATTTTACTCCTTGACGAGGCTGAGACCGGGCTGGATGAGCCGGCGCGCTTAATCCTAGACGGTGTGATCGCCGAGCATCGCGCGGCTGGTCACGCGGTCGTGATGACCACCCACTCGATAGAGCGAGGAATCGCCGGGTCTGACCGCGTGTTTGTCCTCTCGGGTGGCCGTATTGCTCTGGATAGACCGTCTTCACAGGTGACGCCGAGAGATGTTACGGACCTGTACGGCGATACTTCGTTAATCGGACCGGGTGGCGCCTGATGCTGGCATCGCTGGGAACAGTGTTGACGCTGGCTCGAAAGGACCTGCTGCTGGAATTGCGGTCGCGGGACATCGTGCTCGCCATCGTCGTGTTTGCGCTGCTCGTGATCACTATCTTCACGTTTGCCATTGAGCTCACACCGTCTCGCTCCCGCGACGTCGGTCCCGGGGTCCTCTGGGCAGCGGTGGCATTTGCCGGAGTGCTCGGCCTCAACCGATCGTTCGCCATGGAAGCGGAGAGCAACACGCTGGACGGCCTGATGCTGACCCCGGTAAGCCGCGAGCTGATCTTCTTCGGCAAGGTGCTCGGCAATTTCGCCTTCATCACCATCGCAGAGATTGTCATATTCCCGGTGTTCGAGGCTTTGTTCAACATCAGCGTGTTGCAACCCGAAACGATCGTGATCGCGCTGCTTGCGAGTATCGGTTTCTCTGCTGTTGGGACGGCGTTCGCTGCGGTATCGGTCAGGGTGCGATCACGGGAGATCATGCTGCCCTTACTGTTCCTTCCTACATCGGTCCCCTTAATCATGGCGGCCGTGGAGTCGACCTCGGTGATCGTAAACGGTGGGAGTTGGTCAGATTTCAGCGACTGGCTGCAATTGGCGATCTTATTCGATGTGATCTTCGTTATCGCATCCGCTGTGCTTTTCCAGTATGTGCTGGAGGAGTAGTCCTTGCCGGGCGGCTGTCTGAATTTCCTTGTGGTTGGTTAGGTCTTGATGCGGTTCGTTAGCATTGGCCAGTTGAAATTCAACGGTATTGCGATCGAGTAAAGCCGCGCTCGTGATAGACTGCACACAGTCTTATTTGATGCACGGGCGAAGCAAAAACGAGCGATGACGGCCCTTCCTAAAATACGTTTGATATGGCTCGGTGTTACCGCAGCCCTTATGACCTTGACCCTCTGGATGATTTTTCTCTGGGTGCCGACCGAGATAAACCAAGGGAATATCCAGAGATCCCTTTACTTCCACGTCCCGGTGGCATGGGTAGCTATGGTCGCGATCGTCCTGATCGCGGTCGCCAGTGTCGCCTATCTAACCACGCGCGACGAAAAGTGGGACCGGCTCGCGGTAGCGGGCGCAGAGACTGGGGTGATCTTCGCAGCGTTGATGCTCATCACTGGCATGTTGTGGGCGAAGCCTGTGTGGGGCGTCTGGTGGACCGGCGAAGCGAAGTTGACCACTACGCTGATACTGTTCTTCATCTACGTGGCATACCTGATGTTTCGGGCCTACTTCCCGCCGGGAGAACAACGCCGACGGTTGGCTGCAATCATCGGTCTGATTGGTGCGATCGACACACCCATCATCTATTACGGAGCACAACTCTGGGAGCGGGCGCACCCTTCGGCGGTAGTCGGACCGTTATCGGAATCAGACAGTAGCGTGGATGGGCCAATAGGCCTGACTTTGATGGTCGCCACACTGACCTTCTCCGTGCTGTTCGTGTACGTCGCCAGCGAACGATACCGATTGCGAAAGCAGGAAGACGAAGTGACGTCAATCCTTCGAGCCATATCACTTAAACGGCCTCGGACACCCTCTTCATCCATGGACAACGCGGAAACAATCAGCAGTGTCCCGGCCGGGGGTGCTTAAAAAGCTATGCGTGAAATCATCGTCGCAATCCTAGTAGTGATTACAGCATTCTCCATCCCTCTGGCAATCCCAGGCGAGCTAAAGGCGCAGTCCGTCGCATCGTCAAGTACGGCGGCTGATGGCACCACGAACGGCGTGATTACTGTCATTCAGGTTGACCAAGATACAAAGCTGGTCGGGTTCGTCCTGTCGACGAAAAACGGCGAACTTGTTGAAATGTCGGTAGACGACTCCACAAGCTTCGGGTTAGAGAACACATCCGGCGACCGCTGGGTATCGGAGTTCGGGGCAGACCCGGCTGAGTCATTGTTGCGTATCACGGACCAGAGGGAGCGATTCTCTCCTGTCACCGTCACAGTTAAGGACGGGATCGCAACCGCCGTGGTGGACCGGGAGCAGGGTGACCTTGAACGGAATCTGGGGTTTTTGTTCGCCATATATCTAGTGACGTGGGCCGGGTTCTTCGCCTACATATTTATCGTATCCCGTAAACAGAATGATCTTTCAAGAGAGATCAATGCTCTTAAGGGCATGGTCCTTGGTTCGGAACACGAAACCGGTCTGGCCGATTAGAGTGAACAGCTGATGAACAAGTACAACGACCCGATCGCGGCCGAACAGTCGAACGATCCGGCACCTGAGTCAACGAACCCGTCTGGGAAGGCAACAACGCTTTTCACGCCTCGCATGAAGGTGGCGGTGGCGCTGATTCTGTTTGTTGGAGCGCTCGGATACTTCGTATTCACCACATTCGATAACGCCACCGTTTACTACCTGTCTGTCTCTGAGATCGAGGCCGGTGGACCGACCGAACCGGACAAGTTCATACGCCTCTCCGGGAAACTGGTCGAAGAGTCATTCGTCAGGCAACCAAACGGTTTGGACGCCCGTTTTGAGATCCGTGACGATGCCGGCGACATCCTTGGAGTTGATTACTCGGGCGAGATCGGACAGGTTTTCTTCAATCCGAACTCAGTGATCGACCTAGAGGGCCGGTACTCAGAAGAGGGCATGTTTGTGACGGAGCATCTAGTGATCAAGTGCCCGTCAAAATTCCTCACCCAGGCCGAGCGTGACGAAATTGAGGGCGGCACCGGCACCGCTCCGTACCAGGTGGTAACCGACGCTTGATGATTAAGGCGTGGCGGATATTGCAAACCGGTATCAGCTGGATATCCGTGACGCGTCGATCAGCTCTATATATACTCCGAACCTCATGAACGATGGTCTCACAATTGCTGATCTGGTCCTGGCGGCCAGTGTCGCTTTCTTCCTCGGCTCTATCCCGATCGCGTGGATGGTGTCCAGATCACGCGGCGTCCGGATTTTCGCCGTTGGGACGCGTCAGGCCGGCGCCACGAACGTGTTCCGAGAAGTCGGACCCGTCCCAGCCCTGATCGTAGGCCTTGTGGACGCGGGCAAGGGCGCTCTGGCGATCATGATCGCCGTCTGGGTCGGACTTGAAGGTAGCTGGCTGTTACTACCAGCGGTCGCCGCAATTATGGGTCACTGGAATTCACCTCTAACGCGCTTCCGCGGCGGCGATGGTGTCATAACAGCGGTTGGAGTGATGATCGCCATCTCGCCTGCAGGCACGCTTGTGCCGATCCTGGTTGGGATCATCATCGCACTGGCCATCAAGCCCCGTGTCGCCCATCCTTCCGCATGGGGGGGCGTTATAGGTTTCGGAACCCTGAATATCCTCGCGGCCGTGACCGATACCGGGATGAGCGGAGCGACGGTGGCAGGTATGACATTCATCGCAGCATCGATCCTTTTGCACAGCTACGCATACCACCGGCGGATGCCCGGTGCGGTGCGGATCGAAGTTCTTGACGAGGTTCTAGACGGCGAACACACAGACGCGACAATCCCACCTACACCCGGGCCTTCTGCTCCCGCCTGACCATGGGGTTCATACCTTTCGGTCTAGTTCGTTTCAGAGGATTTTTGCCAAAAGCGTAACCTCTCTAACTGAGACAACACCCCACAAACAACCGCATTGAACTCAGATCTGAGCCGGGAGATCAAATCAAAGATCACATCGATCGCGAGGATCTTCGCGTCGTAGTCGTTCTCCTATGTATACAGGGCATATCGAGCACCTAAGCGTCCAAAATTTTAATATCTCATTTTCGGCGCTGAAAGCGCGATTGCATCGCAGGTGGTGCTGCGAGGAATGCCTGGCGGGTACGTGAATTAAGGATATGACTGAGCCCGCCCACAGTGATTTGTACGCATTTAAAAAGGGGCGGTCATGGAGACCGCCCCTTTTATTTGTCTTGTTGACTCAGTGATTCATTCCTGGTCAGAATTTGGCGACCTAGATTGTGTAAGTGTCCACCATCTCCTGAGGTGTACGGGAGCGTGCCCTTTTACGTACATCTTCTTGAAGGTCTTCTAGCGTAGGCCGCTCTTCCTTGTAGAGGACGCCGAGTGGCACTCCTGGTGCCCGGGCCATATCCTCCGCCGCTCTCTTATCCGTAGGGTCGTGGTCTTCTGGGACGGCGTAAACCTGAGGTGCGATCCCCAACTTCTTATTGCCCTTGAGCAGGTCAAACGTGTCGTTGTAAGTCGTACAAGGCGATTGCACATGAACGATCGAGAAGCCTTTGTGGTCCATCGCCTCTCCGATGAGTTTGGCGAGGTCACGCGGCCGACTCGAATAGTGGGACCCGATGAAGGACACGCCGTGCGCGAGGTACTGCTCAAAGGGCTTCATGGCCGCCTCAAGCTTGCCGAACGGTGTGGAGCTGGTTGTCGTACCGAATATCGTTGTAGGCGACGCTTGGCCTTTGGTGAGGCCGTACACGCCGTTATCCATGATGACGCAGGTCACGTCTACGTTGCGCTGTGCTGCCGGGCCGATGTGCTCGGCACCGATGCTCAAGAAGTCGCCGTCGCCGGCCACAACGATGGTGTTGATCTCCGGGCGGGCCTGCTTGACGCCGAAAGCCACGGGCAGAGTTCTTCCGTGGATTCCATGTACACCGAAGGGCTGCTCACCCTCGGTAAGGTGTACAAGGTTCCCAGAGCACCCGATTCCAGCAACTATGACGCTGTTGGACATCGGCATTTCGGTCTTTTCGGAATACGCCTCCATGGCCCATTCAAGCGCGCGGCGCACTCCGAAGTCGCCACAACCAGGGCACCACTTGAAGTCGTATTCAGGATTTCGATCACTCATACGAGTACCTTACCGCCTTTGTGTGCCTCTATCGACTGCTTGATCTCTTTGACTAGGTCTCGAACCTTGAACGGTAGACCTGTGTACTGGGTTATTGAGGTGGCCCGGAATCCGTCTGCCCGAAGCAGACGGCTCCACTGACCCTGATAGTTCAGTTCCGGAACGATGACCAGTTCCTTGCGGCCAATCTCATCACTAACAGCTTCCGGCAACGGATGGAGGGTCATGGTGTAGATCCAGCCGATGTCCACGCCCTCGTCCCGAAGTTGTAGGTACGCCTCACGAACCGTTCCCTTGGAACCACCCCATGGCATGACAGCGATTGCGGCATCGGGGTTTTCAATTTCGTAGGGGCCATCGTTCAACAACTTCAATTTGCCGAATCGGCGTTCCATACCCCGGATGTGTCGTATCGGGAGGTGAGTCGAGTCACCCATACCGTCGTGTTCACTAGCGTTTGCAACGTAAGCGCCGGGCCCACCTGGAAGTGGCATAGGACCAAGTTCGTCCGCTTCATAACGCTGGTAACCATTGTCACCTGTGTAAACCTCACGTGAGGTCGCTATAACCTTTGAGAGATCCGGTTTTGGAATGTTCTGGGAGCGTTCAGCCTGTTGCATCTCAGACATCAGTACTACCGGGCCCTGGTATCGCTCCGCCCATTTGATGGCAAGCGCTCCTGCATAAAAGCATTCTTCTACCGATCCAGGGGCAATGACCGGCATGCGAACATCTCCATGCGCAGGGTACATGCAGGCAAACAGGTCAGATTGTTCGGTTTTGGTCGGAAGTCCGGTGGCAGGGCCACCACGCTGGACGTCGACGACGATAACCGGTATTTCTGCCATCCAAGCGAATCCAAGGCCCTCGCTCATTAGCGCGATGCCCGGTCCCGCGGTGGCGGTCATGGCTTTTCGGCCGTTGTAACCGGCACCGATGATCGCGCCGATAGCCTCTATCTCGGAACTGACCTGGTATGCGAACCGGTCTTCACCGACCAGGTTCTGCTCCATCCAAACCAGGATTGTCGTGGCAGGTGAGATCGGATAACCGGCGTAGAAATCGAGTCCCCCTTGTACGGCACCGACCGCGATGGCGGCGTTTCCGGAGATCATGATCTGTTCGTAATCGGGACGAACTGCAGGCTCCAACTCGGTGAGCGAGAACCCGCTTTTACGGGCCGCCTCGGCTCCGCGATCAAGCGCTTTACTGTTGGCTTCTACGATCTCTTCATCACCCGGGCGGCCACGCGTGAACCTCTTGGTGACGTATGCCTTCAGTGCCTCAAGCGGGAAATTGGCCAGGGGCGCTATAGCACCTAGAACCACCATATTGGAGGCCCGGGCGTTGCCGACCTCTTTGGCGATCTCATCAAAGGGGAGACCAAAGCTCTGGGAGTCACCCGGCGGATCGAACTCGCCGGAGTTGTAGATGATCACACCCTCGGGGACGAGATCGCCCTTGTGATTGTTGAAACCATCTTCGCTAAAAGCTACGAGAACGTCGACATCGTCGCCATCGCTTAAAGTCGGAGTGGTCGATATGTGGACTTGCGTGTGGACCGGACCGCCCAAAATCTGCGACGGAAATGTGGCGTACGTTTGAACGTGGTATCCGGCCTGTGCCGCTGTGGCTGCAAGCGACTCGGCCGAGGTCACGACACCGGCTTCGCCGGCAAAACGTACTACCAGATCGGTTTTACCCAAAGGTTCCTCCATCATCCCAATTTCAGGGGTTCAAAAATATGACGACCTTCACTCGAGAAATGCGAAAAGACCGCCGACGAGGACTTTGCCTCTTTGATTAGTTGCTTGGTTTAGTTCGAGAAGCGATTCTGGGGTGGTCAGAAATTAATGTCGGTTACGAATTTCGCAAAGCCTTATTTCTAGACGCGTACAGACACCCGCCCGTTCACAGTGCCTACGACATTTCGTAGTCATTGTGCTCGTTCCATGACTGTGTAAGTCGGTCCTCGTTAATAATTAGCGTAGCCGGAATTACATTTAACAAAATCGACCGAACGCATTTTAGC
>JAAZYK010000076.1 GCA_014239685.1 Dehalococcoidia bacterium
TATCGACGCCGGCCTTATCCATCTCCGTGATCAAGTCTTTAGATGATGCTGTAAGGGCTGCTGTGTCGTTAAACAAATCGGAGAATGTACGGTCAGCAGCCAACCAGCGTTCCCGCTGACTCCTGAACTCGCCGGGCAATATGTGTGTGTGTGAGTCGACTATCAAGACGTTTGATTGGCCGTCGGTGAAACAAAGGGACCGGCGGAGATTGATATACTTTCTGGACGAATTCACGTTGGCGCACACAATCCGGACGTAATTGCGCCACGCCTCACTTTACCCGACGTTCAACCACCGGAGGCCTGATGGCCAATCCCGAGTTATCCTCTGCTATCCCACACACCACGCCGAAGATGGGTGTGGTCGCTGCGATGTACACGACGCCAGAGACGGTTATCGAGGACTACGGCAAGCTACTCAAACTCGCCAACTACCAGGAAGCGCTCGCCCCGGGGACGCAGACACTCCTCAAGATCAATCTGTCTTGGCAGCACTATTACCCCGCTTGCTCCACAACGCCGTGGCAAATGGACGGAGTGATCAAGCAGCTCAAGTCGGACGGGTACGATGATTTGATGGCCGCGCACAACGGGACCGTGGTGGTCGACCCGTTTGAGGGCGAGACCAAGAATAAGCACAAGGTTGTCGAGGAAAAGCACGGTATCCCGAGCATCACACTTGATGTGGCGCCAAGCAGGTGGGTTCCGTATACGCCGAAGGGCGAAATGCTTGTCCTGAACGACGTTTTTCCAGACGGTTTGTTCATCCCAGAGACCTTTGCCGGCAAAAATGTCATCCACTTCCCCACCGTCAAGACGCACGTATTTACCCAGATGACCGGGGCCATGAAAAACGCGTTCGGTGGACTGTTGCATCGCAATCGCCACTGGACGCATGCCGTCATCCACGAAACACTGGTCGACCTTTTGACGATCCAGAAGGAAATTCACCCTGGAATCTTTGCCGTCATGGACGGCACATTTGCTGGTGATGGACCCGGCCCAAGGGCGATGCGCTGGCACGAGAAGAACCTGATCCTTGCGAGTGCAGACCAGGTCGCGATTGACGCTATCGCGGCGAAGACGATGGGGCTTGATCCGATGTCTTTGCCCAAGATCCGTCTTGCCCATGAAGCCGGACTCGGAGTCGGAGATCCGTCAGAGATCGAGATCGTCGGAGAGGACATTTCCAACGTTAACTGGCACTTCGCCAGTGGGAAGAGTACGTTTGCCAGCCGGGGACAGAAGCTGATATATCACGGACCTTTGAAGCCGCTTGAGCGCATCTTGCTAAGGAGTTTTGTAGCTCCGTGGGCTTTCTTTGCCTCAAACGTGTATCACAACTCGTTCTGGCTGCGGTTCATTGGCCGCAAGCGCGTTGCAAAGGCTATGAAGACGGGTTGGGGACGGCTGTTCCTGAGTTATTAAACGCCGATGCGAGCATCACCTAGCATCCCGTCTTGACTGGTCAGTCGGAAGTGGATGTCGTCGGCGTACTTAAGCTAGGAATCGTCTTCAGGTTCGTATTCCAGCACTCATCGTGCGCTTTCGGGCGACCAGCTGTCGAAGTGTCTTTAGCTGCTCCGAAGATACCAACCGCTACTTTCTAAGCCCCTTCTTCAGGGTGTGCGTCACCACGTGGCCACTCGTTATGGGCAAAGACGCCCAGATCGCGGCCCTGATGTACATGGACGATTAGTTCTTCACGATAGATGCCGACGGCGTCTATCAGGTCCTCATCGATCATCTCGATTATGTCTTGAATTCCCTCTTGCGTGAGACTTTCAGACACGACAAGTGTGGCGTGCACAACCGGGGAGGCGTAGTGAATGTCCAATCGCCCGACCGGCGTCGCTTCTTCGATCACCGTGTAGCACTCAGAATTGGGGGTGCGCGTCTCGCGCTGGAAGTAAAAACCGGGCATTGTTAGTTGCGCACCTGGCCGTCGCCACGGACGACCCACTTGTATGTAGTGATCTCACGTAGACCCAGCGGCCCCCGTGCGTGCAGTCGGTCTGTGCTGACTGCGACTTCCGCGCCGAGGCCGAACTCCCCTCCGTCATGGAAGTAGGTCGAGGCGTTTGAAAATACGGCTGCGGCATCCACAGTGGACAGAAACTTCTCGCTCGTCTCCTCATTTTCGGTGATGATGGCTTCGGAGTGGCCCGAGCCGAACTCATCAATGTGGCCGAACGCGTCGTCCATGGAGTCCACCACCTTCACAGCGGCAACTAACGCTAGGAACTCCTGCCCATAGTCCTCATCGGCGGCAGCCTTCAAATGGTCGCCGCCAAGGGCAGGTTCCAGGATGGCAAGCGAGCGTCGGTCACAGCGAAGTTCAACGCCGCGGTCTGCAAGTTGGTGGGCGATGGTCGGAAGATAGTTGGGCGCGACTTGCTCATGTATCAATAGAGTGTCGAGAGCGTTACACACACTGGGACGCTGCGTCTTGGCGTTCACCACGATAGAGATGGCCTTTTCAAGATCGGCGTCGATATCCACATACGTGTGGCACACGCCGATACCCCCGGTGATGGCCGGGACCCGGGCATCTTCACGGACGCGGTTGATGAGCGTCTCGCCGCCACGGGGAATAAGAAGATCAATCAGGCCTCGGGCCTTCAGCATCTCGTCGACGATGGCACGGTCCGCGGTGTCTATGAATTGAATCGCATCGGCGGGTAGGCCGGACAATTCAAGCGCGTTGCGGGCGATCGATGCCAGTACTTTGTTTGAGTTGATGGCCTCACGCCCGCCACGCAGAACGACCGTGTTCCCCGCCTTCAGACAAAGGGCTGCTATATCGACCGTCACGTTGGGCCGACTTTCGTAGATGACGCCTATTACTCCAAGAGGCACTCGCACGCGTTGGATCTTCAGACCGTTGGGGCGCGTGAATGATTCGATCTGTTCGCGAACTGGATCGTCCAGCGATGCGACGTGTCGGACGTCGGTTGCGATCTTTTTAATCCGGTCGGCATCCAGCTTCAGTCGATCTATGATGTGATCATCAAGCCCGTCGGAATTCGCGGCTGCAACGTCCATCTCGTTGGCGGATATGATCTCTTCTGCACGTGCTTCCAGATCCGAGGATAGAGACATCAGAAATTCGTTCTTCTGATCTGACGAAGCAGAAGCGAGAGTTTTACCTGAGGCGCGCGCCGCAATAGCCTGCTGCGTGAACGTTGAGTCAGTCCCAGTGCTCATATTCCCGCTGCCCTTTCAGTCGGAGTCGAATCTGTTTGCGGCGATATTTCAGATCCGTTGTCGGCGAGAGCAATGTTGTTTCGGTGGACGATATCGGGGCCGTAACCGTAACCGAGTATCGGCTCTATCTTGTCCGATCGGACCCCCATGATCAGACCTATATCTACCGACCGATAGTTAGCGATCCCCCAAGCGATCACCTCTCCGGATGGATCGACGATCGAGATGTTTTCACCGCGTTCAAACGAACCGTCGACCCGGACAACTCCGGCCGGAAGAAGACTGTTTCCTCCGTATCTCAATGCCTTTGCCGCTCCGCCGTCAACAGCCACGCTGCCTCGACTGCTAGCCTTACCAGTCAGTAAGAATCGTTTCCAGCCTTCGACGCGATTGGTTGTCGGTTCGAATCGGGTGCCAATCTGCCCCCCTTCGGCGATCCGTCGTATGACATCAGGCGTTCTCCCTGCTGCAATAACGGTGTAGGCGCCGAATCTCGTGGCCATTCTTGCAGCCTCGACCTTGCTGCGCATACCGCCCTGCCCTCGCCCGTCACGAGCGTCGCCAGCCATCGCCTCAATCCTATCGTCAATATGCGCGACCGATTCGATACGCGTCGCCGAGGCGTCAACGTTAGGGTCGGCAGTGAACAGGCCATCCTCGTGCCCCAGAAGTAGAAGGCCGTCCGCGTTCACGGCGTTCGCTATTGAGGCAGACAGGCGGTCGTTATCGCCAAATACATCCCCTTCCAACTCTTCTACTGTCACCACATCATTCTCGTTGATGATCGGAACGGCCCCGATACTTAGGACCGATTCAAGCGTGTTTCGTACATTCAAATAGCGCTGCCGGTTGGCAATGTCAGGTCGCGATATCAAAGCCTGTGCTACTGCGATGCCATGTTTTGCAAAAAGCTCGTCGTAGCTACGCATCAGTTCGGGCATACCGAGCGCGGCGAGTACCTGTCGTCCGGGTACGCCGCCGGATCGAGGTTGCTCGGTGCCGGGACGTCTTGCCACAACCCTGCGGCCGCCTGCGACTGCGCCGGACGTGACCACGAGTATTTCGTATCTGTCCTTGATGAGCCCCGCCATCTGCGCAACTAGATCGGCCATGATCTCGATATCGAGTGTTTCACGACCACCGGTAAGCAGGTTTGTTCCCAACTTGACCACAAGGCGGTTGGGCCGGTCCTGAACGCGCGCGGACTTGTTTCCTTGGGCACTCATAAATAGACCGTCTGGCAAGTTTGTGGGTAGGTAAATCTGGCGTGCTTCACCCGTGGTTATAACGAGATGGCATCGCTTCGCGTTGAATTATACCGGCCCTTATGTCTCTGATTTGGCTCTCCGTGCGTGGAATTACCTGATCAAACGGCAATAACACGATGGCGAACGACGAAGCGGATTGTTATGATCGAGGACGAAGCCCGGCGAGCGTACGATGCTTGCCCTTTTGGCGTGCTGGCTCAGCTAGTAGAACGGACTGGATGACCCTTTCAGCCCTCCTGCCTCTGCTCTCAGAGAGCGAGCGTTTCCAGGAGCTGATAGACCGTCTTCGGGAACCCACTTCCCGTGAGACGTTAATTGCGCCCGAAGCGCCGACACCCTATGTGGTCGGAGCGCTGTGGCGTTCTTTTGGCGCGCCCGTCGTGGTCGTGACATCTCAACCTGAATCGGCGCGGCGTTTAACCGACCAGCTATTCACATGGCTTGGTGAAGACGCGCCGATTTACCAGTTCGCAGAGAACGAGACGCTTCCGTACGAGCGTTTGACGCCTGACCGTGGTGCCACGCACCAGCGGATCCGGGCAATAGCGGCGCTTGAAGATCGCCTGGCCCCACGTCCGCCTTTGATCGTTGTGTCAGCACTCGCCTTGTCCGAGAAGACGTTGGAACCGGAAGCATTCCGGGCCGGCTGCTATCAGATAAAAGTTGGAGACGTGTCCGCACCGAACAAACTCTCACAGACATTGCTCGAGATCGGATACGAGATTGAATCGACTGTTGAAGTTCCTGGAACGATCAGTCGTCGCGGCGGAATTCTTGACGTGTTCCCGGTTTCGTCGGATGTACCTTTCCGCATCGAATTTTTCGGCGACGAGGTGGACAGTATCCGGGTGTTCGACCCTGAAACGCAGCGTTCTGTTGAACCTGCAAATGTCGTCACCATCGTTCCGGCTGAAGAGACTCTCCCACTTCGGTCAAATGGCGCTCGGATCCGGGACTTGGTCGGTGGGCTCGACTTTTCTGGTAGCGCCGCTCGTGTCGAAGACCGGGTTACGGAGGAGCTAGGAAGGATTCTTCGTGGGGAGATGCAAGATGAGTTGTCTTACTACGCCGGGCTTTTCAACCACGGTTCGTTTTTCGATTACATGCCACCGGGAGCACTACTCGTCACCCTGCGATCTAGCGCCATCGAAGATGCAGCCCGATCTGCGGATAGGCGTCTTGACCAACTCCGCACTACCAAGGCCTCACGGGGCGAGATCCCGGACCATTTCCCACAGCCATACCTCGGGTGGGGCCTGATTTCTGATGCTTTGAAAGACCGGAAACGTTCGGTCGCCATATCCCCGTTCGGGGTCGACGACGATCGATTGCCCGGGGCCGCTGAGCGCTTGCCGTTTGAGATCCCTCCGGTGTCTGGTGGTGAGGCAGAGTTTGCGCTGGACGAGATCGAACGGCGGCAGGCGGCCGGGTATAGGGTCGTTGTGCTGACACAGCATGCAGAGCGCCTCGCCGAAATGGCGGAAGAAAAAGGGATAGCACACTCCGTTGCAAAAGAGCCGCTGAGGGCGCCAGAACCGGGCACATCGATATTCGTCCAGGGACAGCTACGCGAGGGTTTCGTAATGGCACCCGTCGGCGAGAGTCCGCTTGTGCTGCTCACGGACAAAGAAGTGTTCGGCGTCTCCAAGGAACGCAGAAGAGTTCGACGCCGTCCGATTCGACGCGGCGCAAAACTGAGCGACCTTCGTCCCGGAGTCTTCGTCGTCCACGTCGAACACGGAGTCGGCCGGTTTATCGGAGCCGAGGCGTCTGAAAACGAAGGACGCGAATATTTGCTGGTCGAGTACGCCGAGAACGACCGGCTGTACGTCCCCACGGAACACGTGGACAGGCTGACTCTCTATCGTAGCTCGGCCGACGCGCCACCAAGGTTGACCCGATTGGGCACACAAGAGTGGACACGTGCCAAGGCTCGCGTGCGACGTGCGACCGAGCAGATCGCCGCCGAGTTGATAGCGCTCTACGCATCCCGGGAAGTAATCCCGGGGCTTCAGGCCAAACCGGATACTCCATGGCAGGATCGACTTGAGGCTAGCTTCCCGTTTGAAGAGACGCCGGACCAGTTGTCCGCTATCGCCGACGTAAAGGCCGATCTTGAGGCACCGCGCCCGATGGACAGGCTTGTTTGCGGGGATGTCGGATATGGGAAAACCGAGGTCGCCCTCAGGGCGGCGTTCAAAATTGTCGAGAGTGGTCGACAGGTCGCGATTCTTGTGCCGACAACCGTTCTCGCGCAGCAGCATTACGAAACGTTCTCGGATCGCCTAAGTGCATTCCCCGTGAAGGTCGATGTACTCAGCCGTTTTCGTTCAGATGAAGAGCAAAAGGCCATTGCCGCCGGGGTTGCTGCGGGGGATATCGATATTTGCATCGGAACCCACCGCATGCTGCAACGCGACATATCGTTCAAAAACCTGGGCATGGTAGTTATCGACGAAGAGCAGCGCTTTGGAGTGATCCACAAAGAACGCCTGAAGCAGCTTCGATCCGAAGTAGACGTCCTCGCCATGTCCGCAACGCCGATACCCCGAACGCTCCACCTTTCACTTTCCGGCGTTAGGGACATGAGCACGATGGAGACGCCGCCTGACGAGCGCCTGCCGATAAAGACATACGTCTCAGAAGAGAGCAACGATCTGATCCGCGAGGCGGTGCTCCGGGAGTTGGACCGCGACGGCCAAGTGTTCTTCGTCCACAACCGGGTGAAGAACATCGAGCACACGGCATACAAACTTCAACAAATGGTTCCCGAAGCCCGGATCTCCATCGGCCACGGCCAGATGCGTGAAGACCAACTCGAAAAGGTGATGACGTCATTTGCGGCGCATGAGTCCGACGTACTCGTCTGCACCACTATCATCGAGAGCGGCCTTGACCTACCAAACGTCAATACGCTCGTTATAGATCGTGCCGACACGTTCGGGTTGTCACAGCTTTACCAGCTACGAGGGCGTGTCGGCCGTGGCACGCACCGGGCGTACGCATACATGTTGGTCCCGGAGGGCAAGCAATTAACGGAGCAGGCTGACCAGAGGCTCAATACAATTCTGGCCGCCACCGAACTGGGGGCAGGGTTCCAGATCGCCATGCGTGACCTCGAGATCAGGGGAGCAGGCAACATTCTCGGAGATCAACAGAGTGGGCACATAGCAGCGATCGGATTTGAGCTGTACACATCACTGCTCGCCCGGGCTGTCGAATCCGCAAAAGCGCTCCGGGAAGGCAAGGAGGCGCCAGATGAGGAAGTACCGTTCTCGACGACGCGTGTAGATCTTGGCGTGGAAGCACTTGTCCCCGATTACTACGTAGAGGACCTTGCAGAACGACTGGATATCTATCAACGTTTAGCCGCCATGCGTGCCCTTGTCGATCTCGAAGAGCTTGAAGAAGAACTGGAAGATAGATTTGGCCGTATCCCGGGTCCGACGAAGGTCCTGCTCTACACCACCAAGGTCCGGATCCTTTCCGAGGCGTGCGGCGTAAACGCTGTTGTAGCCACCGATGAGCGCATTACCTTCTCGCTCGATGAACCAACCGGAGGCGCGAAAACGGTCCTACAGAAGGCGCTTGGGCGTGGAATAACGGTCGGCCACATGCAGATCAGGCTTGAGATAGATCGCGACGATCCGGAGTGGCGTGAAGAATTGACCTGGACACTTTCGGAACTTGGCCGATTCCGGCAGCAGTTCCTCTCGGTGCTCGCAGACGCCGGAGCGGCTGCGGGCGGGACCTAGCCGAACGCGTCGATTACAGGCGGCAGCTCGTCCAGAGTTGTGATGCGCGGACAGGTATCGTAGTCGGTGGCCGCGGAATGACGGTCTATCAAAATCGGGTTGATCCCCGCGCCGCGCGCGCCTTCGACGTCCGTTTCGATCTGATCGCCGACGTGGACCGCGGCAGCCGCCTCGACACCCGCTTGCTCGAGAGCTGCCCTGAACATCTGTGGGTCCGGCTTGCTTGCCCCCACGTCCATCGAACTAAGGGTGAAGTCCACGCTATCCCGAAATCCCATTCTTTCAGCGACGTCTTGACCCAGTTGGCTCATGTTCGTAATGACGCCTACGACATACCCTCCCGACTGAAGGGCGTTCAGCGCCGGTATCACATCCTTGTACAGAGCGAATCCATACTCTTGACGGCGCACGGCTTTCCAGACCTCTCCCGCCTCATGAAGATCAACCTCGTGCCCTGCCCCTCGTAATATGAGCTGTTCATAACGCTCAAAGAAGCTTGACTGGGCCTCAGGGCTTAAGTCACTGAGCGGAGCCTGTGCGGTCTGTTCAGCCATAAGTGCATCGGCCATCGCGTACCCGGCATCAATTCCGATTTTGTCGACCACAAATCCAAAAGGCTCCATAGCGCGAGCCTGAACAACTTCTCGTGGTGGGTCGAAACCGACCAGTGTGTCGTAGAGGTCAAAAAACACGGCGCGGATTGAAGAAGTCATGGCGGGGATGCTACAACGGGCCAGGGCCGACGAGATGCGAAATCAGGGCAATCGTGCAGGTGGATTTTCTGGACAAAGGGGCACGAGTTGGCGTCGAGACACATGGAGCTGCTTGGACAAACCTTCTGCGGTTCCCCGGATTCCGACGATAGCACTATGAGCGTTATGTACCTCCGTAATGACGGAGATTACGGTCTTAAATGCCCGAGGCTATGTTTTAGTCCGAGGACCTTTCTTAGACCTGACGGACCCGGAAAGAGGCGCCACATGAAGGGCATGTGATGCTTCCGTTCGTCACGTTCAGTGATTTGCCGCAATACGGGCAATAACTGATCTTGCGACGCATCCTGCCTTCGGCCACCGTCAGTCATTGAAGAACGGGAAGAATGATTGATATCGCCACCGTCAAAATTCCTACAACGCCAGTAATCTGCCCCGTTTGAG
>JAAZYK010000077.1 GCA_014239685.1 Dehalococcoidia bacterium
CTACTTCCTCATTGACTTCTACAGTCAGGTGACTGCTTGGTCGATTGAAGGCTCCGACACGGCCACGAGCCTTCGGACGGAATCGCCGAAGGGTCGTGCCCTGGTCTACGGTTACGGTAACAATCCGCAGCGTGCTGCGATCCATTAGTTCATTGTTTTCAGCGTTGGCGGCTGCGGACGCGATTGTCTTCGACATGACCGTCGCGGAAGGGCTGATCATGAAACGAAGCGTGTTGAGCGCCTCTTCGACCGGCCGACCGCGCACGAGGTCAGCGACCTTCCGTAGTTTGAAGGCCGAGATCCCAATGCTTTTGTTGTATGCCCTGACTGCCATCGTCCCGATCTATCCGTTTCTAGATTTCCGTAAGCCCCGGATTTCGGGACTTGTTGTGGTTAGTGTGGTCGCAGATCTGCCGGTCTACCGAATGGAGGTTGTCCTGTCTGAACGACCGACGTGTCCCCGGAAGGTCCGTGTCGGCGCGAATTCGCCTAAACGATGACCAACCATGTTCTCACCTATGAGGACAGGGATGTGCCTTCGACCATCGTGGACGCCGATAGTTAACCCAACCATCTCAGGCATGATCATCGAGGCCCGTGACCAGGTCCGGATGACGTTCCGTGACGATGCACGCTGAGCGCGCCGCACACGGGTCATCAGCTTCTCTTCGACGAATGGACCTTTTTTAATGGAGCGTGACATGTAATCCCTGTAGTGTTTCGGTTACTTCTGGTATCGCCTGCGGACGATGAACTTATCGCCAGCTTTATTGCGCCGAGTCCTAGGACCGAGCGCCGGTTTGCCCCACGGTGTCTTCGGGTGCTTCAAGCCAATCCCGACTCGACCCTCACCACCACCGTGCGGGTGGTCGCTCGGGTTCATCGCAGCGCCACGGACCGTGGGCCGGAATCCGCGGTAACGCTTACGTCCCGCCTTCCCGAGTTTCTGGTTCTTGTGATCTCCGTTGCCTACCTGTCCGACGGTCGCCATGCATTCAGAAAGCAGTCGGCGTACTTCACCGGAAGGCAGACGAATCTGCGTGTACTTCTCTTCGTGCGCCATCACCTGGGCTACGGTGCCAGCAGAGCGCACCATTTTACCGCCCTTGCCGGGTTGAATTTCAATGTTGTGGATATATGTACCCGTCGGTAGTGTGCCGATCTTACGGGCGTTACCCGGAACCACAGCCACGCCGTCTCCGGCGATGATTGTGTCTCCCACTCCAATTCCGTCTGGAGCGATTATGTAGATCTTCGGTCCGTCGTGGTACTGAACCAGAGCAATACGAGCCGACCGGTTGGGGTCGTACTCGATGGATATAACGCTGGCCGAGACGTCACGTCTCATTCGAGCAAAGTCGATGATTCGGTAACGTCGTTTGTGGCCACCGCCGCGGTGGCGGACAGTGATCTTACCGGTGTTATTACGGCCACCCTTTTTGCGAAGGGGTGCAAGAAGGGAGCGCTCTGGCTTGCTCCGCGTGATATCGGAGAAGTCAGAAAGGACGGTATTTCTGTTACCTGGGGAGGTTGGTTTTAATCGTCGTACCGGCATCTACGCGCCCTCGAACAGTTGAATTGTGTCGCCTGCTTGCAGTGTGACGACGGCTTTTTTCCAGTTTGGCCGGCTCACCGGTCGCGGGCCGAATCTCTTGCTCTTGCCCTTGATGACCATCGTGTTGACGTCGAGAACGGTTACTTCAAACACCTTTTCAACCGCCGCCTTTACGTCGGCCTTGTTGGCGCTTTTTTGAACCTGGAACACGTATTTGCCGCGTTCTTGAAGCAGGGTGCTTTGTTCTGTCACGATTGGCCTGATAAGTACGTCGAAGAGACTCATGCCGGGCTACCTGCTTCCTCGACCTGATGGGAGATTCTTCCCGGCTTTGAGGTTGGGTGGCCCCATAACTCGTCGATCTTCTCGACGGCGTCCTTGGAGATGATGATGTTGCGGGCACGCGTCGCTTCCAGCGGGCTCAGCAGCCGTGATGCCATGGTGTCCGTGTTCGGGATGTTCCGAACGGACCTTCGGAGATTGTCGCTGGGGGCTGTGGTGATAATCAGGGTAGATCCCTTGATCTCCAGAGCGCTCAGCATATCGAGGATCGCCTTGGTGTTTGGCTTATCTACCGAGAGGTCTTCTATAACGGTGATGTAACCGTTACGGACCTTGTCGGAGAGCGCCACACGTAACGCGTTTCGGCGCATCCGCACAGGGAGCCGTTTCGAGTGGTCCCGTGGATGTGGGCCGTGTGCGACACCGCCTCCCCTAAGACCGGGGTTTCCTGCGTCCCCAAGGCGAGCTCTACCTGAACCCTTCTGGGCCCTGAGCTTGCGGTTGGAGTGTACGACCTGGCCACGCGTTCGTACGCTGTGAGTGCCCTGGCGACGGTTCGCCTGCTGGGCCACCACGGCCTGGTGCAACAACGGGCCGTTCATAGGCTCCGCGAAGACGTAGTCAGTTACCTCGACGGTAGCGACGATCTCTCCTGCCATATTTTTCGTATCTAGATCCACGATGAACCAGTTCTGTAGCCGCGATTTCTCGGCGGCCTAGTAGTTGTCGTTTGCCCGTTCTATTCGGACTAGGGTGTTGCGTGCACCAGGCACACTTCCACGCACCATTACGATGTTGCGCTCAGGATCGACCATCACGATTTTCAGACCGCGGGTGGTCACTTTGTTGTTGCCCATGTGGCCCGCCATCCGCGTGCCCTTCCAAACCCTGCCCGGAGAGCTGCCTGCGCCGATTGAGCCCGGAGCCCGGTGACGGTCAGACTGGCCATGGGTCTTTGGGCCACCGTGGAAACCGTGCCTTCGCACGCCGCCGGCAAAGCCACGGCCACGTGTCTTACCGGAAACGCTGACCGTCTCTCCAACTTCAAATACCGCAGCGTCGATGGACTGGCCGACCTCAAATTCACTCAGGTCGGATGCTTTGAACTCCTGGAGATGGCGGAACCTCCCCCCTGAACGCTGCTGGTGACCAGCAGCTGGCTTGTTCAGACGCTTGGCGTCTAGGAAGCCGATCTGAATTGCCTCATAGCCATCACGTGTGTCGGTCCGTACCTGTGTGACGACGCACGGACCCGTCTCGATCGCCGTGACGGCGTCGACGGTTCCATCCTCGTTATACAGCGTGGTCATTCCGACCTTGCGGCCTAGTAGGCCCTGGATTCCCATTATTTATCTGCTCGTTCTATAAGCTCGTTCTGGGGCAGTTATTTACAGTTTGATCGAGATGTCGACACCGGCCGGCAGGTTTAACCGAGTCATGGCGTCGATCGTCTTTGATGTCGGCTTGTGAACGTCAATCAGCCGTTTGTGTGTGCGCAACTCGAAGTGCTCGCGTGATCGCTTGTCGATGTGTGGCGACCGGATGACGCAGAACCTCCGGATCGATGTTGGGAGTGGGACCGGGCCGGATATGTCCGCACCGGTCCGTTCCGCCGTCTCAACGATCTGAGTTGCGGACTGATCAAGCACTCGGTGATCAAATGCTTTCAACACGATTCTTATTTTTTGTCCGGGCATAGTTCCTTCCGTTCACGTCGTAACGTGAACGGACCCTCATCGCATGATGAGGGTCCTTGGCTTGTTACTTCCCGCTACCTGCGATGTCGTCTG
This sequence comes from Dehalococcoidia bacterium, assembly GCA_014239685.1. Lineage (GTDB taxonomy): Bacteria > Chloroflexota > Dehalococcoidia > Lucifugimonadales > Lucifugimonadaceae. Next base: position 3,628 of record JAAZYK010000077.1, read on the forward strand.
CAATGTGCCGCGGGGCTTTGTCGTAGTGGTCCAGTGACATTACGAACGACGCGCGGCCCGTGGTGCGGGAGCGCAAATCGGTCGCGTACCGGAATGTTTCTGCCAGTGGGACAAAGGCGTTTATAACCTGCGTCTCGTTCTGGCCTTCCATGTTCTGAATCTGAGATCGCCGTGAGTTCAGGTCAGCGAGAACATCGCCCAAGAACTCGGATGGCGTAATGACTTCCAATTTCATGATCGGCTCTAGGATAGCCATACCGGCTCTCTGGGCCGCGGACTTAAAGGCCATGGATCCGGCGACGTTAAACGCCATCTCCGATGAGTCAACCTCGTGGTATGAACCGTCCGTTAGAACGATTTTAATGTCGGTTACCGGGTATCCAGCGAGTACACCGTTGGCGGCCGCCTCGCGGGCGCCTTGCTCGATCGGTCGGTAGTACTCTCGCGGGAGGGTTGAACCAGTGATCTCGGACTCAAACACCACCCCTGCGCCAACAGAAAGCGGTTCGAGCCGAAGGGTACAGTCACCAAACTGACCGTGACCACCGGTCTGGCGGACCAAACGTCCCTGAGCCTCTGAGATACGTGTAACCGTCTCCCGGTAAGCAACCCTAGGACTGCCGACGTTTACGTCAAGTCCAAACTCGCGTCGCATGCGCTCTACGATGACATCCAGGTGCAACTCACCCATTCCGGCGAGAACTACCTGTGCAGTCTCTTCATCGGTGCTCAATCTGAGCGTCGGGTCTTCGTCGGCGAGCCGATTCAGAGCGACGTCCATCTTGTCCTGGTCAGATCGCGTCTTTGGCTCGACCGCTACAGACAGGACTGGCTCCGGGAATTCGATAGATTCAAGAATAATTCGGTTGTTATTGGCCGCCAACGTGTCTCCGGTGCGGGCGTCCTTCAATCCGATAACGGTCACGATCTCGCCCGGTCCTGCCGAGGAGATCTCTTCACGGCGGTCGGCATGCATTCGCAGCAGGCGTCCGATGCGCTCCCGGTTGCGGGTGCGTGGGTTGTATAGGGTGGCTCCGGTCTCAAGAATCCCGGAGTAAACACGGATGTAAATCAATCGACCTACGTGCTGGTCAGATACGACCTTGAAGATGAGCACACTCACGGGATCATCTACCGAAGGCTGCCGGACCAGTTCAGCCCCATCTGCCGGGTCGGTGCCTTGGACGGCAGGGACATCAAGTGGGGAGGGAAGGTAGTCGACGATTGCGTCAAGCAGGGGCTGTATGCCGCGGTGTTTAAGCGCGGTACCACACATCACTGGCGTGACCTTGAGATTGATCGTGGCCGTGCGCAACGCTGTTGCAAGAACCTCGTTGGGGATCTCTTCATCGCTCAGGAAAGCCATGAGTAAGTCTTCGTCGGTCTCTGAGACCTTTTCAACAAGATTGGCCCGGGATGCTGCAACTTCGTCAGCCATTTCGGCGGGAATCGGGGCCTCAACCGCTTCAACAGCGTCGGCCGATTCGTAAACCCAGGCCTTCATCTCAACCAGGTCGATCATGCCGTGGAAGTCCGCTTCGGCTCCGATCGGGATCTGAATCGGAACGGCGTTTGCGCCAAGTCTACGGGCGAGCGATTCGACGGCCTTCGAAAAGTCTGCCCCGGCACGGTCCATTTTGTTTACGAAGACCATGCGCGGCACCGAGTAACGTTCAGCCTGGCGCCAGACCGTCTCTGACTGCGGCTGGACACCGGCAACGGCGTCGATGATAACGACCCCGCCGTCCAACACGCGCAGGCTACGCTCAACTTCAGCAGTGAAGTCAACGTGCCCGGGTGTATCAATGATGTTGACCTGGTGGTTCTTCCACTCCGTGGCGGTAGCCGCCGAAGCTATGGTGATCCCGCGCTCGCGCTCGAGATCCATGAAGTCCATCACGGTTGTGCCGTCATCGATGTTACCGATTTTGTGAGTCATTCCGGTGAAGAACAACACGCGTTCACTCACCGTCGTCTTGCCGGCGTCGATGTGGGCTATAAATCCGATGTTTCGGATCTTTGTGAGATCTATTTTTGAAGCCACTGTTGTAGCCATTCGCGTTAAATCTGTACTCTCCGGCCGTATAGCCGGTGGAGTCGATGACCCCTCGGAGTTGATGCTGGCCTAGTTACCAGCGGTAGTGAACGAATGCCCGGTTTGCCTCGGCCATTCTGTGTAGCTCTTCGCGCCTGCGCACCGCGGCACCCTGTCCCAGTGACGCGTCCAGCAGTTCGTTATAAAGACGCCGCGAAATCGGCGCTCCCTGGCGGGCTCGGGCCGCCGTAATGAGCCACCGCATCGCCAGAGAGACCCTGCGCTCAGGCCGGACCTCCGTTGGCACCTGATAGGTGGCGCCGCCAACACGACGAGGCTTCACTTCAAGCATCGGCGTCGCGTTGCGAATCGCCTGCTCAAACACTTCCAGCCCCGGCCGGTTGGTTTCTTTCTCAAGCATTTCCAAGGCGCTGTAGACGGCGCGCTGCGCCACCGTTTTCTTGCCGCCCTTCATGAGGCGGTTCGTAAAACGCGCCAGCTCCACGTTTCCAAAACGTGGATCTGGATCAATTACTCGTCGCTCTGCGCGTCTTCGCCTTGCCATCTTTTATTTTGCTCCCTATTCGAAGTTCGCCTAGGTCTCGCCATGGCGAGATTTAAGTGACTATCCGTATTCCGGGAGCGTTCTTTCCTTTCCACCAAAAACCCCGACCTGGGTTGAGCCTGCCGCCCGGACGGGCTGTGACTGACTCGTTTGTCGGGGTGGTTGGGCCATTTCAAGGCCCCTGAGATTAATCCTGTGGCTTTACAGCGCCGTACTTGCTACGACCACGGCGACGGTCATCGACACCGGAAGTGTCGAGTGCCCCGCGCACTACGTGATATCGGACTCCGGGAAGATCCTTGACGCGTCCGCCCCGGATAAGAACAACAGAATGTTCTTGGAGATTGTGGCCTTCGCCGCCGATGTAGGCGGTGACCTCCATTCCGTTGGTCAGCCGGACACGCGCTACTTTACGAAGAGCTGAGTTCGGCTTCTTCGGTGTAACCGTCTTGACCTGCAAGCAGACGCCACGCTTTTGCGGGCTTCCACTGCCTCTTCGCATCCGGTCTTTCAACGAGTTGTAAACGAATCCTAGCGCCGGAGTCTTAGACTTCGTGCGTGTTCGCTTGCGCGGCTTGCGCATTAGTTGGTTCGCTGTCGGCATTACCCCGCCCTGGATATTGGTTCCTGGCGTCATGTTTGTTCAGGCGTTGAGATACGATGACGGAAGGAATACCCCTCTCGCCATAACCCATTCGCAACAGACGACAAACGAGAAGTATAAGAATCCTTGACGGTCCAAGTCAACGGAAAAGCACATCAACTCGCGCCGTGATCTTGGTTTTATTGCACGTATCTTCATTTTCGGGGCCAGTCCGTAATAACATTGTGCGTCATTTCACGTTCATTACGGTGCCAGACTGCGCCGACGCAACTCTTATTTAATCGAAATGCTGATTTCGCCATGTAACTGCGCTCGAGGGGACTTTGCTTATCCCCGTCGCGCCATGTTGCAGACCGAATCACATCGTCCATTGGTGCTTAACCGGACAATTTTGGTATGACCACAGTGTTGCTTATCGGGCTTCAAGACCACGAAGCGGTCCCATTAGAGGCAGCTATCGGGAACTCTGGCCTCGACCTGGCGCCGATCCGGCTTTCGGAAGTGCGTATCCCGGATGGTATCGATGCTCGCCGTTCCGTTGCCGTTCTTCCGGGCGCCGTCGATTCCGAATTGAACGAACGCGTTAATACGGCGTTCGGACTGGCTCTTTCGGTGCTGGTGATCCTGCCGGACTTCGACACATGTGATCTTGACGTGTCTCTAGGGAACATTGATTTCTACTTTCCGCCGTTCCGTGCAGAAGAGTTTGCTGTAAGGATCGCTCTCCTGATCGCACGTTCAGGAGGAAACGATTCCGGTAATGTGGTCCAACAGGGTGAAATCCGCATAGATCTGGAACGATATGAGGTCACCGTATCCGGAAGAAAGGTGGATTTGACCTTCAAGGAGTACGAGTTGTTGAGGGTATTGGCATCCAATCCCGGGCATGTTTACTCTCGTGAAGCTCTTTTACAAACGGTCTGGGCCTACGATTACTATGGGGGCACAAGGACGGTGGACGTCCACATCCGACGACTGCGTAGCAAGATCAACGACGTGGAACATCGGTTCATTGAGACGGTCTGGAACGTTGGATATCGCTTCCGCACAGACAACAATTAGGGTCAGCGATATTGCCTGCGCTCCGTCATGAGGTAAGTGAGTGCTGCAACCCAGCACACTTGCCCCTATTGAAATCTCCCCGTAATCTTGGCTTTCTTTCGGAGCGTGCCGTGGGCACGACTTCTGAATTTCCTCCTTCAATCTAATCATGAACGGCATCACATGGCCGTAGTTCAAAACCGTGAGAGCAGCCCGCCGATAGCCAACGGCTAGTTATACGAGCGCTCGCCCGTCTCGCTTGACTAGCCGACCCTGGATCACAACATCCGTGCACTGGAACAGGTCTTTTATATCGCTGGACGGATCTCCGGATACGGCCATCAAATCGGCACTGAGTCCTGCCTTGATAGCGCCGGTTTCAGAGCTGAGACGTAACGATTCAGCGGTATCGATCGTTGACGCGGCAAGCGCCTCCCAGTTGCTAAAACCGAGAAGATCTACAAACGACCACGCGTTTGCTGCAGACATATCAAACTCGCCGTGTGCCATGCCCATATCCAGTCCCGTTACAAATCGCACACCACGTTCACGCATATCGCGTAGCACCGCATCATGCTGTTCTTCTGGGACCGTGGTAGCGGAAACGGCCCAGTGCGGGATACGTGCCGGAACATCGCCTGCTTTGATCCTGACATCACCGATCATGATGTGTCCGGTCGTAGGGTCAGCCCAGATGCCCTTATCTGCCGCCATCTGTGCAACGTCAGGATCATAGGCGAGGCCCTTGCTGAAATCTGAATCGTGCCATCGGGCGTGGATCAGCGTGTGGATTCCTGCCTCCACACAGTTGCGCACACCGTCCGCGGCCAGGCAGTGGGACACGATCTGTACATTGAGGCGCTCTGCCTCCACCACGGCAGCGCGGAGCGTCTCCACCGGGTACTGGGCAGAGCGAGGGTTCGCTGTAGGAGTAAACATACCGCCGGTAGACATGATCTTAATAAGGTCAGCGCCCAGTTTTACCTGAGCCCTGATCGCCCGAACAACTTCCTCCGCTGTATCTGCCTCGGAACCAAAAAACCAACAATGTCCGGCTGTGGTTGTGATTGGAGCGCCCGCCAGTTGTAGGCGTGGCCCGGGGATGACACCTGCACGAACTGCATCACGCACCGGGAACACTACGTCGATGGGCCCCCCGAGATCTCGCATCGTCGTCACACCGCTTAGAAGCGTGGTCCGAATGTGATCGACCGCGCGCATGATAAAAAACTCTTTTGAGTCGTTGAACGCCGAGTGTTGTGTGTACACCGGGTCGGGTCCTGCCGCGGTGTGCATGTGTGCATGCGCCTCAATGAGGCCTGGAAGCAAAGACACATCACCCAACTCGTGAACTGCATGCGAATCGGTAATGCCGTCCGCAATGGAACTTTGCGAGACGACCTCAGAGATGCGACCGTT
>JAAZYK010000078.1 GCA_014239685.1 Dehalococcoidia bacterium
CAGACATAGGCAATGGCGTACACGATCTCCGGGCCAATTTCGTCGGATTCGATGCCGAAAATGGTCGCAAAGATTCCCCCAAGAATAATGAACACAATGGGGTGAATGAAGAACGGCCACCAAAAAGCGGGTCGTGTGGTTCGGCCCTTCAGATCTCGGAAACGGCGCCAGGACTCCAGATAGGACTTAATAAGAATCATCGTCTGAGCTCTTTCGGATGTAGATGGATAATTGGTTCTTTACCATTAGTTATCGGTTCGCTTTTCGTGGTTGTCCCGCGCAAGGCCGATGTTGTATTCCCGATGAGTACCGAATTCTGTATCGCTCCCGGTCTAAGTGAGCGCGTAGGAGCGTATGGCGGTATCGTCTCGCACGGCCGAAGCTCAAGCGTTATCTGCATGCCTGCTATGAGACCGCTGTCGCGAATTTGGATCATGTAAAAACAGCGATCCCGGCCGGAGCTCAGGATTATCTGCTCAAAATATAGAACGCCGACACCTTGAACAAACGAATGTTCTACACCAAGGAATCCCGACGATCCGGGGCCAAGGCACAACATAACCGCCTTGGCCGGTACTCCAGTAATTAACCCTCGGTCGAAGACAGGGGGTTGAACGTCACCCTGCTCAGCACCGCATCGCTTGTGTTCTTGAAGTGGTGAAGAGATCCGGGCGGAACCATCACGCAGTCGCCCGCTTTTATCGGGTACTCAGTACCGTCCACCCAGATGATGCCTTCGCCTCGAGTGATGTACGCCTGATGCTCCCAGGGATGCGTGTGGTGGGCGCTGGACTCACCGGGCTGATGGTCGTGGTAGAGGGTGACCACCGTCGGCACTCCGTCGTCCGGGCCGAGAATCGGGTTGGAGTGATCGACCTTGTTCTTAATTACCGGTTCCAATATCTACTCCCTGAAATGCTTGTCCCACGCACGGACGACACTTGCCTCGTCCGTGCTTCGACAACACAGGATACGCATAACGCCGAGATTGTCATCTTCACCATGAATCGCCTGCCGCGACTCGCCCTCCAGTGCCTTAGAGGTGGCTGGTGAACTGGTCGAGCGACTTTCGGCCGATGTCTGGCACCGAGGCGTCCTCGGATGGATAACCGACCACAAGCAACAAGAAACATCGCTCGTTTGGTGGCCGTTGCATGATCTCATTCAAGAAACCCATCGGGCTTGGCGTATGCGTGAGTGTCGCAAGCCCTACGTGGTGCAGCGCCGTGATCAGGATTCCGGTCGCTATCCCGATCGACTCTCGAGCGTAATAGTGTTTGACCCGTCGTCCATCCGGAAGGAGGCCGTAACTTTCCTCGAATATGCCGATAAGCCACGGCGCCGTCTCCAAAAATGGTTTCTCTGGGTTCGTGCCCAGCGGCTCGAGTGCATCGAGCCATTCCTGCGGGGCACCACCTGAGTAAAATTTGCTCTCTTCCTCTTCGGCCGCTATTCGAATCTTTTTCTTGACATCTGCATCGTCAACAACAGCAAAATGCCAAGGCTGCATGTTGGCACCGCTTGGTGCAGTCCCGGCGCCTCTGAGGCAGTTATCTAGCACGTCACGCGGAGGAACTCGGGACGAAAATTCCCGCACGGTACGACGGCGACCGACCTCCGAATAGAAGTTCGCCGCCCGCATCCTCATTTCATCGTCGTCGTATCCGGTATATCCGGCTAGCGGTACGAAACCCTGGACACTATCGTTCACTTCTGTTCCATCACTACCGAATTCTCGAGAATACCTATTCCTTGCACCTCAACCTCCACCTTGTCGCCGGGAACCATGTTCCGGGGATCGCCCGTGGTCCCTGACCACACGACATCGCCGGGCTTAAGCGTCATCTGCTGACTGATGTAGCTGATTAGCACGCCAAAGTTGAAATACATATCAGAGGTGCTCGCACGTTGTACCTCTTCGCCGTTCAGTCTAACGATCATGTCGCCGCCTGATCGAGGATCGAAATCGGTATCAATCCACGGTCCGATAGGTGCGAATGTATCGCTCCCCTTCCCGCGCCACATCGAGTTGTCGTTGCGCTGCCACGTCCGCTCGCTGATGTCGTTACCGCATGTGTAGCCAATGATGTGATCCCAGGCATCTTCCGGGCTGACCCGGCGTGTCATCTTGCCGATCACCGCCAGGCATTCGCCCTCGTGCTGAATTCCCGTGGTGGAGTCGTACGGAATAACAATATTGTCGCCGGGGTTAATAATGGCGCTAATGGCTTTGTGCCAGGGCTGCGGAGTCGCCGCCATCTCGGCCTGCCCAGTGATACTGGTTGCCTCGTGGAGGTGGTCAGCAAAGTTCACGCCGGGGCCAAACATCTGGCTGGGCGTTACAGGCGCCAGAAAGTTAACGTCCCCCAGCGCGTGAGACGTGGATGTCGTGTCAAACGCCCCGAACACATCTCCCCTGATCTCAACAACAAAGTCGCCCTCGACGATCCCGTAACGGGCAAGTCCCCCGACCTCAAAACGTGCAATACGCATAGCGATCCCCTTTGAATTTGAACAATTGTCCGACCCGCGGCGACGACCCGTGGTGATATGGGCAGGTTACGCCTCAATCACCATCGGGGCTAACTCGATCCATCCCGGGCTGGCCACAACACGATCCTCGTCATATCCAACTTAGCAACTTTCGACGCCCAACCACGAGGCTCCTAGAAACGCACCCTGAGGTTGTCACAAATTTACCCGGACGCTTACGAAGGGTTCTTCGATATTGTCTCCTCCTTCTCCGAAGATGGCCTTCGGCCAGGAAGCGGGAATACCGCTCGATTGTTGAAGCGGCAACTGGTGTTATCTTCTCGTCAACAAACTCTCGGTTCGATTGGGTCCCGGATTTTGGCCCATTTATCGGGTTAAGGAGACACATATGAGTGACGGCATGCCCCAAGCCTGGAACATGAGACTGATCTCCCAGAGCGATCTCGGGGGCTTCGGAAACGGGGGAGAGGGGTTAGCGCTTCAGGCAACAACTGACGGCCGACGCATCATGTATGTCGCTCACGAGAGCGGACCGAAAGACTTCACAGCCCTGGACGTTACCGATCCGTCCGAACCAATCATCGTTGCCCAGACAGAAGTTCCAAACGACCGCGTCCGGTCAAACTCGCTGGACATGGTGGACGACCTGCTGCTGGTTGCATATCAGGGCAAGAAAGTTGGCGATGCTCCAGTAGGAATGGGCATCTGGGACGTCAAAGACCCGGAGAACCCAAAGAAGATTTCCCATTTCGACACATCCGGACCGCACTCCCGTGGAGCGCACTGTCTCTGGTTCGCGGACGGTCGATATGCATATCTATCGACAGGGGCGGCCGATTTCCAGCCGCACAACCCCCTTGACGACCAGTTTTTCATGATCGTGGACGTGGGCGATCCGACCAATCCGACCGAGGTCGGCCGTTGGTGGCTGCCGGGTACCCGTGTCGGAGACGCAGAAGACCCGCCAGAGCGACACCCTGACTTCGATACCGGGTTTCGGCTTCACAATGGCAATGTATGGCCGGAACGCCCCGATCGCGCCTACCTAGGCTACATCGACGGCGGCGCAATCACGTTAGACGTGTCTGACAAATCGAAACCGACCATGATCAGCCGTGTGGACTACCACCCACCGTTCCCGGGCTTCACGCATACCGTGATGCCGCTATTCAAGCGTGACTTACTTATCGTCAGTGACGAATCAATCGTCGATCACGCAGATGATCACCCGAAGTTGGTGTGGGTGATGGACAACCGTGACGAGAAAAACCCGGTCATCATCAGCACCTTTCCGCTGCCAGATCCTGGACCGTTCAAGAACACTCAGGGGAGATTCGGTGCACACAACCTGAACGAGAATAAACCCGGGCCACTTTCGATGCAGTCAGACACGCTGATCGTCGGTTCGTACTTCAATGGCGGCGTACGGGTGCACGACATTAGCGATCCGTTTCGGCCAGTCGAGGTGGCGTACTACATTCCTGCCTACCCGGACGGTATGCACGGGGTGAACATTAACGACGTCTACTGGGATGAAAACGGACTGATCTACGCAATAGATCGCTTCAAGGGTGGCATGTACATACTGGAGCTGACGTTGTAATCAGTGGTTGGGTCGTGATGAACCCGGACCTATTGTGTCGCCCAGACAACCCAAGCCTCAGGTTCTTGAAGTGTCCTCAGCCGGCCAGACGCTGTACGCAGCTGGCCGCGCTATAAAGGACCGGCTTACTGTGGTTATTACAGCCACGACGCGAAGAGGGGCCGGATTTCTCCGGCCCCTCTTCTTGAAGACAACTCTAGGCCCGCCGTTTATAGCGCGGCCAGTGCTTCCTTGACTGCCTTTACGGCATCGTCATCCATCCACTGCGTCCATGAGTCCTCGAAGTTCTCGAGGTAGTACTTGGCCGTGGCGATTTTGTCTGCCGAGACATCGACGTCGTTTTCCAGGGCCCAGGCAGCGGTCTTGCTGATGGGGGATATGCCGACCATCATCTTCTCAAGCATAGCCACAACATCCGGAGCCGATTCTCTCAGGTCGCTGTTGATACCCTTGTTAATCGGAAGGGACTCGTACGCACATGCTTCCGCAGGTGTGTAGCTTGCGTCGGCCTGGCCTTTGACGACCTCATCCCAGCACGCTGCGGTGTAGGCAGGTTCTTCGACAATTGTCCAGTCGTAAGAACCGTACAGCGAGGTCGGCGCCCAGTAGTACCCGAAGGTGGGGGTTTGGGCGATCTGTGGGCCTTGAAGTCCTGCGTCCATCGCACCGGTGCTACCGAGCGTGATGATGTTGTAGAACTCGTCCAGGCCGTATGCCTGGAACTTGGCGCGGTTGATCTCGGCGCACTGCCAACCGCTGACGCAGTTGATGAACGCTCCCTTGGACGGTTCCTCCGGGTCTGCCAGAGCGGCGACGACTTCCGGCTTCTTCATGTCTTCGATCGTCACTATGCCGAACTCTTCGGCTGTGTACGTTGGGACGACGAAGAACTGCGGGCCACCTTCATAGGTCATGCCGAGGTTTTCGATGTTGCCGTTCGCAATTTCCTCATCGTGCCATTCGATGAGGTTCTGCTCCCACAACTCCATGACGATGTCGACATCGCCGTTAACAATCGCCGTCTGCATGATGACCGTGGTCATCGGGATCGCCTCAACCGGGTTGCCGTAGGCCGCCTCGATGACGAACTCGGCCACGGCGTTGTTGATCCACAGTGACTCAAATTGAGTGTCCGCGAGGTTGATCGTCGCTTTCACTTCTGGTTCATCGCTGCCGCACGCGGCACCGATGACAGCGATAGCCGCGAGAGCGGTCAACATCATCCAGAGCTTGAATTTTCGTTTATATGTATCTATCAATTCCAACTTGATCCTTGCTTGGGTAGGTAATTCTCATCTTAATAGTACCGCTCACGCCAAACCGGTGATACGGCACATGTCTGTCCCCGGGACACTCTCCTTTTTTATCAGCCGTCCAGAGCCCGATTGCTGCGCACGGATTACCTGGCGTCCTCGCCTTCTCCGGCGCCGTCTCGCGCCATCGGGTCCTTCACCAGACCCTGGCTGATCCTGTCGATCACCACGGCCATGATCACAATTCCTATACCTCCCAGGAGGCCACGCCCAAAGTCCAGCCGATTGATGCCATTCAGCACCTCGATTCCAAGACCCCTCGCTCCAATCATCGATGCAATCACCACCATCGCGAGTGCCATCATGACGGTCTGGTTGAGTCCCGCCATGATAGTCGGCATCGCCAGGGGAACCTGGACCTTTAAAAGAAGTTGCATGCGAGTCGCTCCAAACGAGCGTGCGGCTTCCAGTAACTCTGGATCCACCTGGCGTATCCCAAGATCCGTCAGCCGGATCATGGGCGGCACTGCATATATGACCGTGGCGATGACGGCCGGCACCTTGCCTATCCCCAGGAGCATAACCACTGGCACCAGATAAACGAAACTTGGCATCGTCTGCGCCGTATCCAGTACGGGCCTTAGAACGGACTGGAACCGGTTGCTCTGCGCCGAAAGGATGCCTAGCGGAATTCCAAGCGCTGCAGAGATGAAGGTCGCTATCACGACGATTGCAAATGTCGAGAGGGCCGGCTCCATCAAGTTCAGGACCGTGAGGACGAGGAGCAGGCTGGCCGTAACTATTGCGAGCCTCCTGCCGACAACTTTGTAAGCAATGCCGGTGGTAACGCCTATCACCAGCCACCACGGAAGCCCGAGCAACCACTGTTCCAGCGGGAGCAGCGCACGTCTGAGGAATTCATCGCTGCCGGTTTTCAGTGTCGGCCTCCAGTGGGAGACCATCCAATCGACACGATCATCGAGCCAGTTCCCAATATCCTTACCTATCAACCAGCTTTCGGGCACGCTGCCTGCGTCTCCCAGCAACGTTACGAATGTGCCGATGAAGAGTCCGATCCCGAGAACACGCAACCACGGCGCGGCGGGGACAAGGAACCAGATGACAAGGAACCCTGCTAGGTTCGGCCAATGGGGAATCGGCAGCACGTACCAGACAATAATGCTTATGAGCAGGGCCGCCCATCCCCAGGCCGGGAGGCGTAGGCGAAGCGTGGCGTAGTGAAAGGCCTTGGAAGCCATGCTGCTGTTGGGAGACTCCGCTGCAAGGCCTGGAACTGGTTGCTCTACACCGAAAGCCTTTAGGGCGGAATCCCAAGCGCGGCGGAGATATCCGAAACCGTTCGGGTTGATGTCTTTCACGGCCATTGTTAACTCCCCTTCCCAGCAGAGCGTTTCCCGAGAACCTGCTCGATTCCCTCAGACACGATCGAAGCCAGTTCGCGGGGGATCCTCGGGCGGTCAGGTTTCCAAGTCGCCGCCAGGGAGGTCGAATCAATTAGGCCAACCAGTTGACCGTCGTCGTCCACCACGGGGAGGCAAGTTGGATGGGCCAGCACAGATGGCAATACGTCGTCGTATGTATCACCGGCGTTAAAAGTCGTGGGTGACTCCACGTACTCCTCCACGGTACTAGCGCCTGCCTCCAAGGCCTTGATGGCGTTAGCCACGGTGATCACGCCTTTAAAGAGCTGCGTATCGTCGGTGATGTGCACGTTGGAACAACAATCGTTGTCCAGAGCAACCCGTAAAACCTCTTCGGGCGAATTTCCGAGCCCTGCGGTGGCGGAGCTTGGCAAGACCATGTCGCCCGCCGTAAGAACGGACTGCGATTGAACGCCCTCGGTGAAGTTAGCGACATATTCGTTTGCCGGGTTCAACACGATCTGATCCGGCGTATCAAGCTGAACAACCTCGCCGCCGTTCATGATGGCGATACGGTCGCCTATCTTCAGGGCTTCATCGAGGTCATGGGTTATGAAAACGATCGTGGTCTGGGATTGCCCAGAATGCAAACTTTCCTTAAGGCTAACCAGTTCATCCTGCATCTCTCGGCGAATGAGCGGATCCAGCCCGCTAAACGGTTCGTCCATCAGGAGGATCTCTGGCTCCAGGGTGAGGGCGCGTGCCAGACCAACACGCTGCAGCATGCCGCCGCTGAGTTCGACGGGGTAGTTGTCCTCCCAACCCTGGAGGCCGACGAGGTCAAGTTTTTCCTGCGCACGCTGGTTGCGGGCCCGTCTTCCGATGCCCTGTATCTCTAGGCCCCACGCGGTGTTCTCGAGAACGCTGAGGTGCGGGAATAGTGCGTAATGTTGAAACACCATTGCTATGCTGTTTCGTCGAAGTTGCGTTAGCTCGTCATCCGTTATTTCGGAGAGATTATTCCCGAGTATATTTATCTCACCAGACGTCGGAATAATCAAACCATTCAGACAACGTACCAGTGTCGATTTCCCTGATCCGGAAAGACCCATTACAACAAACGTTTCTCCTCGAATAATATCGAGTGAAACATCTTTCAAAGCAAGAACAAGTCCAAAATCATTTTGGAGGTCTGATTTTGATGAATTCTTGTGATTATCCGTCAGAGCGCGTTCCGGGTCGTCGCCATAGACTTTCCAGAGAGAGTCAACAGAAACAACCGTTTCAGGAGATGCCACCATTGAGTTAACGATCTACTATGAGGCCGCTGCTACGGATCGCTTGAGTTGTAAGTGTTCGAGGATCGCCTTCGCCAAGTAAGAAGCGGCGGCCCTGGCAAAATTTCAGGAGGATACCGAACGCGGACGTCAATATCCCGTTGAGCGTACGAGTTTCCGTATACAGGGCGGCCCGCGTCTCAAACCGAGCCGCCGCCGTACAGTCCAACTCTGTCTCGGCCTGATCCCTCGAAATAAGTCTGCCCCTTGCTTTGGGTCGCAATGCGCTCTTACGCGCGTCGTATCCCTGAAGAACAGCACGCAGGGAAACGTCGCTCGATTAACGACGACGATCGATTTTTGTCCTCTAGCGGCCAGTTCGGTATCAGATACCAACGGCGACGCTACTACGTAATGCGTCGATTTATTTTGGCCTACAGATGTTCAAGCAAAAATTAACTCGCTGAAGAACATGTCCGCGTATCGGGAAATCCGATATAAGACCAGCATTATGCCGACCAGCTTAGAGCGCTAGATATATTAGCACAGTGCCTTTAATAAGGCAAGCCATCAAACACAAATAAAGTGCTGTGTTATTTCAATTAACGGTTAAATATTCAGAGTCTAACTCAACATTTAATTCGTTTGTCCGCACACCAATTAAACCGCCCGATTGCTGCCTGTACTTTTCAGCATTCTGTCATCTATCACGTGCGAGATCACGAAAGCGCGTCACTTCCGATGATCGATTAATAGCCGAAAAAGCCTTGGTTTAACGCCATCAAATCAAAAAACGCGACGATTGAGCCTAGATCATCCATTGCTTCATGTCGTCCAACGGCAGCCGTTCCGATTCGATGATCGCCTCGCACTCAATCTCCACTTTGCATTCGATCTTTCCAAGTCGAACCACAGGGACGACAGTGCTCGTGGGCCGCACATTACTGAAATATTTAGAGCGCTCGCCAGAAGCGCCGTAATACTCCTCCCCATGTTCGCCCACAACGTAGGTCGCTGAACGCGTGACGTCGTCAAATGTGGCGCCGACGTGATTCAACCCGGCCTTGATATTCTCGCAAATCTGCCGAATTTCGGCGCGCATGTCTCCGATGCCAACCACCTCACCGGAAGGTAGCCGAGACAACTGACCTGAGAGATAGATATGAGAATGCTCTGCACCTCGGACGACCACAATCGGCGTGTAGAGAAGCTCGTCATTCTCCACGCGCCACCACATGTCGTCCGGGCG
>JAAZYK010000079.1 GCA_014239685.1 Dehalococcoidia bacterium
GGCGGTGACATCAAATTCCTGCGCCTGAAGCAGCTCGAAGTAGGCGGACTCGTGACCGACGGATCGGTGCGAGATTCCACCATCCTTAAGGAGTACGGATACCCGGTCTACTCACACAGCACAACTGCCAAGCAAGGCCCCGCGGTAATGGTCCCGTGGGGGGTAAATGACACCATCAACTGCGGCGGTGTGCTTGTCCGACCCGGGGATGCAATCGTTGGAGACGAAGACGGCGTGGTCGTAGTGCCGCACGAGACGGTAGACGATGTGATCCGAATCGCTCGCGAGCGGGAAGAAGTGGAAGATGTCGTTAAAGCAGAACTGGAGGCCAACCCCGGACCTCCTGGACGCTACTACCCCTTCAATGAGAACACCTGGAAGCTATACGAAGAGAAGACCGGAAAGAAACCGATGGGACGCGGCTAGAAAGGCCTCATGGCAGAAATTAACCACCACCGAATCCTCTCCTAGATTTAGAAGTGAATCGCGTCGCTGAACAACATAAATGGGATGCGGTCAGGCCAACCCGGCATTCCACTAGTACGCCACCATGTGTGTTTCGTTCCACAGGTTCAGACCGTCTTTGCCACGCGGATGGGAGTCTAGGAGCGCATCTCATCCCATCGCTTAAGAAAACTGGTCACGCGGGAGATGCCGGGAGCATAATCGCGGGTCTGTATGAGAATGGGAAATTAAATGAGTAGAGGGCATAAATGAGAGCGGTCTGGTACGACGAAAGCGGCGACGCAAACGTGCTTCAGATCGGCGAAATGGCGGATCCCGATCCTGGACCGGGTGAAGTCCGCGTCCGAGTCGTCATCTCTGGGATTAACCCGTCGGATTGGAAGATGCGGAAGCGCGCGATGCGTTTCCCGAAGATCATTCCGAATCAGGACGGATCAGGGGTGATAGACCGCGTCGGCGAGGGCGTTCCCGCATCTCGTGTTGGCGAGCGAGTCTGGCTTTACGAGGCTAACTTTGACAGCGCGTACGGGACGGCGTCTGAGTACACCGTGCAGCCCGCAAAACACGCCGTACCACTTCCAGAAAGCGCGTCCTTTTCCGACGGAGCATGCCTGGGTGTTCCGGCCATGACCGCCCATCGCTCTGTATTCGCTGATGGGCCGGTGACCGGAAAAACTGTTCTCGTAACCGGGGGTGCGGGTGCGGTAGCCAACTACGCAATTCAGATGGCGAAACTCGGGGGGGCAAGGGTGTTCTCCACGATCAGCTCGGAAGAGAAGGCCCGGATCGCACAGGACGCAGGCGCGGAAGCGACGATCAATTACCGGACCGAGGACGTCACGGCACGCATCAATGAACTGACCGACGATCTCGGAGTTGATCGCATTGTCGAGGTTGAGTTTCCTGCTAACTTCGACGTTTCACGGAAAGTGATTGCAGACAATGGCAGCATAGCGGTTTACGGGTTCGGAGATGGTTCGACAGAACCGCCCGGGGTCCCGTTCCGCTTCAGAAGATCCAACATCAATGTCCGATTTGTGATGGTTTACACCATGCCGGGTGAGGCCAAAAAAGAGGCAGTAGACGACATCACTCAGTGGATTACCAACGGACAGTTAACCCACCTCCACGGCCCACACTTTGGTCTTGACGAGGCGGTGCAAGCCTCACGAGCGGTCGAGTCGCACGCCATCGGGACAGTAATGTTGGATGTGGAAACCGCGTAGGGACGGGCATCGTCTCGCGTAAGCGATACATTGCACATCAACCGGACGCGTAAACCCTTGATTTCAGGACTAGTTAGACGTGGGTGCTGTGGGATGACATATGCGCATCAGACGCCTGAGCAACCCCCGTTCGGGGAATCCCCATCACGCTCTGGCGCGATTAGCCTCCAACCACCCATCAACCAGATCAACTGTCTCATCTAGCGAATTCGACTGCATCCCGTTCTGCGCAGCGATTGTCTGAACCATTTTGTCGACCCGCTCGATATTCGGTGCACCGTTTGCCAGAGCACGGGCCGCAGAAGATGGGTTTACGAGCGACAATGCCGCATTGGAGTACTTCTCGAAAGGCACGAAGTCGCTCTCGCTCCCGCCCATCGAGACGCAAAGTTCTACGACCCACTCATATGCCGCGCGTGTCGCTTCTATATCTGTATGCACGGCGTCCTTGATGGCTCGCATTCCATCCTTCTGAACGCAGCGATAATTGCCGGCGATCAACATGCTCCACTTCGCCAGCGGGACGAAGATGGAATCGTGCACCCTCAATTTGACGGGTAGTTCTATTTCTTTATCACCGGTATCAAATCGGACAGCCTGGATGTCTTCTTCTAGTTGGTTAAGCACTCCTGTGTGCTCGTCGGAATCAAACCTGGCTGCCTTGAAGTTGGTCGGGAGACCGACTTGCAAGACGTTGATCTTCTCGGTCGGCGGTCGGAACGCCTGCGGGTCTGGGCTGCACAGAGTCATCAAGGCAGGGTCAAGGTTGTCCCACACAGAGGCGTCGGTGTAACTGCTCTTGATCGCATCGATATCCAGCCCCGGAATTCGCCTCAGGTACGTCAGTGGGGGCATGTTCATGATCGACATGCAAGGGACGTTCGCCGCCGCGATAGAATTCAGGAGCTCATGTAGCACCGGCACACCGTATTGTGGCTCTTGCATCGCCAGCCCGATGAGATCGTAATCGGCCGGATTGACGTCCCCCGGTCCTGCGGCTGACAGTTTTCCGGGCATCGTCTGGGTGTTCAACTCAACGAGCCCATCGACGCCACGCGCAGCCATGCGCACGCGAGCGCCTTCGTCATTGATCAACTGCACTTCTTCGGGCAAACACACCAGCGTGACCGCGTGGCCAGCCATCGCCATTTTGGCGCCCAGCAAGGAGCCATAAGAGGCGCCCAGGATCAGAATCTTGTATTTTCCTGCCATATCACCCTCCCAATTAGCCATTCGGGACTTCGTGTTTAGCCGCCAATCAAATGCAACGCCACTCTAAACCTTGTTGGCAACCGACGCCGAACATATCCCAACGAACCCGTTCATTCTTCTTAATTCACCGGATCATACAGGTATCGAGAGAGAATTTCGGAGGCCGCAGCCAACGGGTCCGCACGCCTCTTTAATTGATCCGCTCGAAGATGGTGGATACACCCTGCCCGCCGCCAACGCACATTGTCACCAATCCCATCTGCTGGTCACGCCGTGTCATCTCCTCCATCAACTTGACCGTCATGATGGCGCCCGTTGCCCCGATTGGGTGGCCCAGGGATATACCGCTGCCATTCACATTTGTTTTTTCAGGATCCAGGCCCAGTTCGCGGATCACGTAGGCCGCCTGCGCTGCGAATGCCTCGTTCAGCTCTATCTGATCAATGTCTTTGATGGTCATGCCTGTCTTCTCAAGCAACTTTCGCGTGGAGGGAACCGGACCGATTCCCATAACCGATGGGTCAACCCCGGATACGCCTCTTCCGACCCATTTCAGACGAGGTGTGATTCCTTCAGCGGCGGCGCGCTCGGCGGACATGACCACTACCGCCGCGGCGGCGTCATTTATGCCGGCTGAGTTACCCGCCGTGACCGTGCCGTCCTTCTTGAACACCGGCCGCAATCCCGACAGACTCTCGATCGTGGTATCTGGACGCGGATGTTCGTCTGTCGCCACACTTACCGGATCACCTCTCCGTCTGGGAACCTCAAAGGGAACGATCTGCGCGTCGAAGTAGCCGTTCTCTTGGGCTGTAATCGCACGGGCGTGGCTGGACACCGCCAGTTCGTCTTGCACGTCCCGGCTGACCTCATACCTCTCGGCAACGTTCTCCGCCGTCACGCCCATGTGATAGTCGTAGATCGGGCAGGCGAGACCCATAGTTACGCTGTCCGTCATCTCAAAATCACCCATGCGAGGACCATCAAACCGAATTCCGCGGGCCAGATACGGTGCCGTGCTCATGCTCTCAGTACCGCCGGCAACAATCACCTCGGCCTGTCCCGTCATGATGGCCATCACTGCAAAGTTGATCGCCTCCAGACCGGACGAACAAGCCCGATTAACGGTCATCGCCGGGACCGTGTCAGCGAGCCCGGCCTTAATCATCGCCCGGCGGGCCGCGTACCCGGTCTCCGCTGCCTGGAGTACGTTGCCGAGGATCACTTCATCGACGTCGCTTGGATCGATGCCGGAACGCTCCACGGCTGCCTTAATTGCCGTGGCGCCAAGGTCGGAGGCCTGAACCTCTTTGAAAGCGCCACCAAACCTGCCCACAGCAGTCCGGGCGCCGCTGACGATTACTACGTCCGTCATGAGTGGTCCTCCGAGTTGGTGCATCCGTTGGAAGGCGGGTTGCTCAACCCCGGCCGATCGCCGGGGTCTGCTGACCCGAATTGTAGTCCGGTTGCGTGAAGCTGTTAACGGCTCACCCGGTTACGGGCCATTTCGTTGTCGATGGCTGGGCGGGTCAGTAAGGCAGGCTATATTGCTGAGGTTGTTTGCGTTTCTGACCCTGCCATCCGAGTATTGCCAAAATGTCATAGCCGGGGCGTCATCGCCAAACGCAGTCGCTTCGCGCTCTTATCCCTCCCACAGCGGATGCCGCTTCGCCGCTAGTACGTCCGGGTCGAGGTCGTAGCCTAGCCCAGGCTTTTCATTCAGGTGGATCGACCCATTGCTGATCTCCATCGGCTCCGTCAGGAGATCGTTCTGCATCGGGATGCCGAGGATCGAGTGCTCAAGCCGGTAGAAGTTCGGAACGCTTGCGCATACGTGCGCCGCCGATATCAGCTCCAACGGGCCTGCCGGAACGCAATGCGGTGAGATCGGAATGTAGTATGCCTCCGCCATGGTGGCGATTCGCTTGATCTCCGATATGCCGCCAGTCCAGATTGTGTCCGGCATGATGTAGTCTGCCAGGCCGTCTCGGAATATCGGCAGGAAATCGTAGCGGGTGAACAGTCTCTCGCCCACGCAGATCGGCGCAGAGGTGTTCTGCCGGACCTGCTTGAGCGCCTCGAACGACTCAGGCGGTACCGGCTCCTCGAACCAGGCGATGTCGGACTGTTCGAAGAGCCTGTTGGCCAGCCGGATAGCGGTCGGTACGTTGTAATGACCGTGGGCATCGATCAACAGTTCGTGGTCCGGCCCAACCGCCTCGCGCACCGCGGCCACAATATCGTATCCAATATTCTCGCCCTTCTTCGAGATCTTCCCGTCCTGGTACATCGAGTGGAACGGTTTCATCTCGTGGAACGGGTCGTGTTTGGACGCGGTGTGCCCCAAAGCCACCATCTTTTTTGCTGCCGCGGCATACTCTTCCGGGGTTTCGGCGCCTTCGAACCAGACATTGGCGTACAGGGGCACTGGGTTCCTGAACTTGCCGCCGAGCAGATCGAAAACCGGCCGTCCCGTCGCCTTGCCCTTGATGTCCCACAGAGCCATGTCGAACCCCGCCAGCAGCGCCGTGGGCAATCCCCTTGCGCCGGTGTAAGTGAAGCGGCGGTACAACTTGTGCCAAAGGACCTCGATATTCCCGGGATCCTCGCCGATGAAGTCGTCTTTCACCATATGAATCGCCTGACCGATCAGGAAACTGCCACCGCGTCCGTACTTTGTCGCCTCACCCCACCCGGTGATTCCTTCATCGGTTTGAATCTCAATGAACGCCCACGCGCTTTGGTCTGGCGTGTCACCGGGCAGCCCGGGTTTGATTACGTGTGGGATGACATCGGTAATTTTCACGGCGAACCCTCTGTCTTTGTGTGAGTAACGGTGTGAGCCCCACAATACGGCGATGTATAAGGCCACGTCTCCCCCTTGCGAATGAATGAGAGAGGGTGCACGGTAACGGAACGTTCGCAGGAGGCGGACGAGATCAGGCGGACCTATCAAAGCCAGCCAGTATGTAAGCCGCTGAACTGCCGTCACGCAACACCCGACCGACTGAAGTGAGGATCCAGAAGTGACCGCACCAAACAAACTCGACCGCGTACTGGAACCCGGAGACCCAAAGCTCCTTGCCACCGGATTCCACTTCACAGAAGGCCCACTCTGGCAACCACCGTCCCCAGAACACCCGGACGGCGCGCTGTACGTATCAGATGTCGATGATGCGATTCACTACCTTGTAGACGCGCGCACTGGAGAAAAAACAGCGCTTCGCGAGAACGATGGCGGCGCCAACGGGGCGACGTACGACCTGCAGGGGTGTGTGGTGTGGTGTGAGCAGGACGTATACCGGGTGGTTCGACGTGAGCACGACGGTTCGTGGACCGTTCTAGCATCGGAGTACAACGGCGTGCGATTGAATCGAAGCAACGATGTGGTAGGCAGGAGCGATGGATCGCTCTACTTCAGCGACCCGCAGTTCCTGATGGAGCCAGACGATCGACTCATCGGCACGTCCAGTGTTTTTCGGATCGACCGTGACGGCGGGCTTCACCAGGCCGGGACCGATATGCCGCACCCCAACGGCCTGGCGTTCTCTCCAGATGAATCGCTGCTTTACGTCTCGAACACCCGACCGAATCCGCACATGTACGTGTATGAAGTGACTATCGATGGGTCACTATCTAACGGTCGAGTATTCGCCGAGATGCCATACGTTCCCGGCGGCTCCGACGATGGAGACACTTTTATTGCCCACTCTGGTGCAGAGCGACCGATCGGCGAGCGCGGCGGTGTGCCGGACGGCCTGAAGGTTGATACGCGAGGCCGGGTGTTCAGCACCGGTCCCGGCGGATGCTGGGTCTGGGAGCCGGACGGTGAGTTCCTTGGAGTGATCGAGACCCCCGAACTACCGGCAAACGTCGCATGGGGAGGAACCGATTTCAAGACCCTCTATCTGACATGCCGCACCTCCGTCTACTCTTTACGAGTCAAGACGCCAGGTGTACCTGTTCCGGGAATGCCAGCGTCGACCAATTGAGTAGAGAGGGATTCTATGCCGTTGGGAACTAACGGGATGGCCATACGCCGATATGTGGACGAGGTTTGGAATCGGGGGATGCTCGAGGTTGCGGACGAGTTACTGGTCTCGGCTCATGTTCGGCATGATCCCGTCCTTAAGTTCGATGTGGTGGGGATTGATGAGGTCAAGACGCAAGTTTTGGCGTTAAGAGAGGCGTTTCCTGACTTTCGGTTTGAGGTCTCCATATACGCGAGCAGCGACGACGAGGGCTTTGTCACCCGCCGCTGGACAATGACTGGGACGCACGAGGGTCAGTGGATGGGTATCGCCCCGACCGGTGCAAAGATCACATCGACAGGCATGGCGCTATCTCGATTCGATCATGGGAAGATCGCCGAAGAATGGATACACCGGGACGACCTAGGTCTGATCCGTCAGCTTGGGGTGCTTTAGCGACGGAAGAAACCGAGCATACGCCCCTGGTCCAGTTCTTAATAAGATTGCAGGGGCCGCGCTTGTCCCATCCTCATTTCGAACATCAAGAAATCTTGTCCACCCTCCCGTAAACTGCTCCGAGAGAGAGAAGGGTGAGCGTCTTGTGTTTTGTAACCGAGATGAGCGGCGTTCTCCCGTAACCTGGCTCCTCAAGGGTCTCCGGGCACCGTTGATTCGGCTCAGCATGTCCGTCGTGCTGACAAATCGGTTTTTCTTGATTAGAGAACGGCGGTACAGTCGCTCGTTAAAACGCGTTCCTGCCCGTGTTTGTCGTGTCTAATATGAGTTCTTATATCTCAGGTGGTTAATGAACCCATTCACGGGACGCCGGACACACGGTACTATCACGGCTAGCGGGCGTCCCCGCGTATCCAACTCATACCCAAACCCGTCGAGAGGCAGATTTGATGTCCAGCGAAGTAGAAAAACTCGAATCCGGATTACCACAGGACGGGCACCGTGCAACAGATGGGTTGTCCGGCCCTGTTGTGCTTGGAGAAGGTGACTTCAAGTACGAGGTTTCTGGCAAGAACTGGGGACAGCTTCCCGACGGCTGGAACTACAAAGAAGCCACCTCCGTAGCGGCCGATGCGAATGACCGCATCTACGTCTTCAACCGTGGTACGTCGCCGATGATCGTATTCGACGCCGATGGCAATCTGGTGGACCACTGGGGCGACGGTGAATTCAGCAACCCGCATGGCGTGACTGTGGCTCCAGACGGCAACATTTTCACGGTCGATAACGGCGACGGGACCGTCAAGAAATTTACGCCGGACGGCAAGTTGTTGATGACGCTTGGAGAAGCAAATAAGCCCAGTCCGCCTATGAGCGGGGTACCCTTCAGCGTTCCAACGCATGTCGGGGTGGACAAAAAAACAGGAGACTTTTACGTCTCGGATGGCTACTCCAACGCTCGTGTTCACAAGTACTCGCCGGAGGGTAAGCACTTGTTCTCGTGGGGTGAATCAGGCACTGGAGAAGGTCAGTTCAACATCGTCCACAATGTCGAGACTGATAGCAACGGCTGGGTTTACATCGCCGATCGCGAGAACCACCGTATCCAGGTGTTCAGCTCGGAAGGTAAGTTCGAGACCCAATGGGTGAACCTGTCCCGCGCGGCCTGCCTGTATATCGACACCCGTGGCGACCGTGATCTCGTGTACATCGGAGAGTACTTTGCCGGGATCTCCAGCAACGACACCGGCACCGATCTTGGGCCGCGAGTCACTGTGATGACGACCGACGGGAAAGTGCTGTCCAAAGTCGGTACCGAACCATACGGCTCACAGACCGGACGATTCTTCTCGCCGCACGGCATCACCGTGGACTCCAAAGGGAACATCTATGTAGCCGAGGTGTCGCACAGCGATTACGGCAGTGGCTGGGACATTCCGGCAGAGTTGCGGTCGATGCAGAAATTGGTGAAAGTTTAGATTCCCATCCCACTCGAAACGTATTGGCCTCTCTCGCGGGAGTAACGAGGCAACTTAAACGGTCATCCCGAGTGTAGTCGAGGGATCAATACGCGTGGTAGCTGACCAAAATGAGGAAGAAGGGCCCTAGGAGATCCTCGGGGTAGTTGGAAAAACTCTGGCCCTAGCTTCCTTCTGGGAGGAGCCGCGCTCCACCATTACCCTCGCTC
>JAAZYK010000007.1 GCA_014239685.1 Dehalococcoidia bacterium
ATACAGAAAGGGTAACTGACACGTTATCCGCGGAAAATGAGGTCCCGAGTTCATTATGGACCAGGCGGTGGTGGCAGTCCCATACCAGGTGCAAAGGGTGGTGGCTGTCCCCCCGGCCCCCCTCCCATAAACATGCCCGGTGGCATGTCCATGCCACCGGGCGGCATAGGTGGCGGGATTAGGCCTTCTCGGCCGATTCAAAAATGCTCGATCCGGTGATCTTAAGGGCCTCACACTACGAATAGCCCAAGGGTTGCGCAACATATATCATTTCGTTCTATTCTCGCCTGCGGAAAATGAAAATACTGTTGTCTGCCGGACCTCACCTTTGTGGAGGTCTCTCGTCAGCCGTTCCCGATAACCGTGTGAGCCGGTAATATCCCTGCATCGGCCGAACTATGATCGACCGTGACGATGTATATCCGCGCATCTGAAAGCAGGATCACGCCTTCTTGTTCTGGCGACGATTGAAACGGTTGAACGACCACTGGTCCCTATTTCTAGGGACCACCGCTGTTGGCCTCGCGTTCGTCGCTTGCAGCAGTCCCGCCTTTGACGCATCAACCGTCCAGCCTGTTCCGCAGCCGACGCCCCAGCCGACGGCGACGCCTCAACCAACACCGACGCCGTTCACAATTCCACCAACCCCAACCCCATTTAGCATCCCGCCCACACCAACGCCGATCACCATCCCGACCGCATTTCCGACCTCGGCACCAGTACTTAGTACGGCAGACCTTGTCGAGACGGCGGCGCCCTCCATCGTCCACATCGGCGTGACTACTACGACCGGAACTGCCACAGGAACCGGGATTGTTTGGGGGGACGGCGGATTGATTATGACGAACCGC
This sequence comes from Dehalococcoidia bacterium, assembly GCA_014239685.1. Classification (GTDB taxonomy): domain Bacteria; phylum Chloroflexota; class Dehalococcoidia; order Lucifugimonadales; family Lucifugimonadaceae. The sequence continues at coordinate 852 of JAAZYK010000007.1, forward strand.
CACGTAGTAGAGGATGCTGTTCAAATTCGAGTGTCACTGGCCGATGGCCGGGTTCTAACGGGCGAGATAGTTGGGCTTGACTCATCGATAGATATCGCCGTTCTAGAAGTGGACGCCGACGACCTACTCGTCGCCGCCACAGGAGATTCAGGAGCCATCCGGGTTGGCGATGATGTGGTTGCGATAGGCCATGCGCTCGATCTCCCGGGCGGTCCAACGGTTAGCAAGGGCGTGGTCAGTGCGCTGGACCGGTCACTGATAGACGGCGCCGAAGTGCTTTCTGATCTGATTCAGACAGATGCCGCTATCAATCCTGGCAACAGTGGTGGCCCACTCCTGAACTCGATGGGCGAAGTAATCGGCATAAACACGGCCAAGATTCCGACAGGGGACGGCATCGGTTTCGCGATCGAGATTAATATCGCTCACGATGTCGCCTTGAGGCTAGTCGCTCAAAGCGGGGTCCAGCCAGGCTTTGTAGGTATCGAACCGCTCGACATCACGCCTACACTCGCCGACCAGCTCTCCCTTCCGGTATTGCGTGGAGTTGGCGTGATTAGCGTCGTTCCTGGAAGCCCGGCGGAAGGGATTCTTCAAGTTGATGACGTGATCATTCAGATCGATGGCATTGCAATTTCGGACACGCTTGCACTTGAGCAGTTCTTGCGAACCCACCCTGCGGGAGAAATTGTAGAAATTACGTATTTCAGAGGGAGCGCAGGACTTCTCACAGACAGTTTGACTCTTGGCGAACGACCCGGCTAGTTAGGCCAGCGTCTAAGCCTTATTTACGAAAACCAGACAGGCATCAGAAAATTGGGAGTACACGATGAGTAAAGAACTTGAGGGCAAGGTAGCAATCGTGACCGGAGCCGGACGGCTCCGAGGTATCGGGCGGGCGTCCGCTGTGCGCCTCGCCGAGATGGGCGCTGACGTAGTGATCACCGGGACTGGACGTGATCCAGAGGCGTTTCCTGACGACGAGAAGGCGATCGGTTGGCGCGATATCGAATCTGTTGCCGACCAAGTTCGTGCGCAGGGCCAACGTGCGCTGCCGTTGGTGGTCGACGTGTCTAGTTCCGAAGAAGTGGACAAGATGGTCTCCGATACCCTAAACGAGTTCGGCCAGATCGACATCTTGATCAATAACGCTGCTTTCCGACGCGGCGAGGACCGGGTGGCCGTCGTCGACCTGGACGAGGATCTTTTCCGACGAGTTCTGGACATCAAGGTCGTCGGTTCTTTCTTGTGTGCCAAGGCTGTGGCGCAACACATGCTCGGACGTAACGCCGACAGTGGCGCAATTGTCAATCTGTCTTCCACCGCGGGCAAGCAGGGCTCTGCGAACACTTCTGCGTATAACGCAGCCAACTTCGCAATCAATGGATTTACCCAGGCCCTAGCGAAAGAACTGGCGCCGCACGGCATCGTCGTGAACGGCGTATGCCCGGGTGCCATCGAAACAGCACGCATGGACATCCTCGGGCGCGGCGAATTCTGGTCGAACTTAGAGTCAGGTATTCCGATGGGTCGGGCCGGGACGGATGAAGAGGTTGCAGATCTGATCGGCTTCCTTTGCTCCGACCGTGCGAGGTACATCACCGGCCAATCGATCAACATCAATGGCGGAAGTGTCACCGCACATTAGGTGGGTCTGGCGCAACTGCGCGCCATCAACGGCTTTACCGGGTTCCGGGTAACGGATAGCGTGTAGCCACGTTGCTCGGAATCCTTGGCGTGCTTGTTTTGAACCTAGGCGATTTACACGGTTCCGTTCAGGTTTCATTTGAATAAAACTATCGTTTCGATCACATTTTATGAAGACTCGATTTACTTCACCGCGCAAGGCAAGGTCTAGACCGAGACGCCTACGGATTCTCTCGGATCGGCAGGTCGACGCACTCCGGTTTATGGGAGCAGCACCAAAGTCTTCGGCGTTCTCTGGTCGAATGACGCGCTGCATTGCGTACATGTGTCCGTGGGCACACGCTTGTGACATCGCTGCCAGCGTTCCTTCCGCTGTAGAGCAGAGGGCGTGTCACCGGTTTCGCACGGAATCACATAGGCCCGTCTCAGGCCTCAGCGAGCACTCCCTTGACGTGCTGGCAGAACACCGCAGGCTCGGTTACGACCTGGGCGGTCCCACGAGTGCAATGCTTGACGAGACGCGACCGAATGGCCCCTCAACCAATCTGCGGTCCAAACGGCCGACGTATTCCGTCCGGCCTGTATATCGGTTGGTCAATTAACCCTTTCGCCGAATTCCAGCGATCCTGCACCGACCACAATCAGCAAATCAGCGCCGCCATCTCGAAGAGTTCCCGAAATGTGCGCTCCGACACTTGATGTTTCGAATAATTCATCAACGAGGGTGAGTTCGTTGGAAATCGTGCCGGTTGAAGTCGTCGCGTCAATTCCAACACCCACACCTTCCGAAAAAGTCACGGTTACGTCCCCGGAACCCGTCTCAAACTCGTTTGATCCACCGCTGACCATTACGCCGTCAAACATGATCGATCCGACACCGGTCGTGAACCGGAATGTTCCATCGCCATCGACAATCCTGATATCGCCGGCTCCTACACCACCCGAGTACTCTCCAGAGACCCCACGCAGCTCGATGCTACCTGTCCCATTCGTTATGGTCCCGCCTGCCCGGACATCCTTCACTGTGATCGGCCCAACTGTAGTTCCGATCTCGATAACCGTATCCGGAGGAACAGTGATCGTGAGATCGACCACGCCTTCTGCACGGCCACCAATCAAACTCCCGCTAATGCTGGTCACTGATCGAACCGTAACAACATCACCATCAGCCGTTGCCTTAAAGTCAACAATGTCCTTGTTGCTTACTACGCTTAAGACAGAAATCGTGCCCTCTAGGCCCGTTTCCACAAGCACGCTTCCATTGTCGGCACCCACCACAAGACGCGGAGAGTCACCGACCTGAAACCACTGCTCAAGCGTCTCGTCGCCGCCCGCGCCGCACGCGATGGACACTATCGATACGAAAGCAAACAGTCCTGGCCAGATTCGGCGCGCTCGAAATAAAGGCGCTAAAGAGCTCAGATATCTCCCGATCCATTGGATGGAGTGGGACCAGATAAACGCACTCTGATTGGCTGATGGCATGATCAAATAATACGTGCCAAACAGCGTCAGACGGTCTTGTTTGTCGACTTAATTCTGCAGCAGCGTCGCCACCGGAGCGAGATTGTCCGGATTTGGCTCCAGTTTGCCAATACCGGCCTCCCTCACAACCGCCACCAACGCATCACAGAACGGCGTCGGGACGCCCGTCTTTTTGCCTTGCTCCGAAACGAAACCGTTCAGGAATTCGATCTCGGTACGCCGGTGCTTAATGACGTCCTGGAGAAACGACGCGCGACCGGTCACTCCGGAGTTGGTCGCTTGTTTGTCCATCTCGATCTCAAGATCTTCGATGTTCCGACCTTCGGCCGCGTCTACAAACATCTGCGCGGGAACGCCCAGAAGGTCACCGATCGTGTGGCCGAGCGCTCTACCGACGCGAATAACCTCCGCTCCGACCTGCGTACGGATGTCGCGGACTCGCGGGTCTGTGCGTACCTTATCCGAGGTGAGCCCGGTGATCCCGGCCATAGGGTTCACCATGCAGTTGATGGCCAGCTTCGCCCAGCGTTCACCCCACAGGTTGTCTGTGAAGTAGGTGCCCTCTGAAGCGGAAGATACGACCTCCACCAGTTCACGGGCACGAGGTGTGTCGGATCCGTCCTGCTCTCCGATCTTGTAGGCGAGCGGGTTGGTGTCGGTACGAAGCACTATGCCCGGCTCATAGCAACCAGCGGCGATGGTGATCACACATCCGAGCGCGTTTTCTGCGCCTATCGTTTCCGCCAGTCGGTAGTCGTTTATGCCATTTTGGAAGTCCACGTACGCGCCGTCCGGCTTCAAGTAGCGCCGCATCAGCATGGCGGCCCATTCGGTGTCGTACGATTTCACCGCAACGAAAACGTAATCAAATGGATCGTCGATCGACTGAAGTTCGTTGATGTTGATGTAGTTGGCGGGCACGTTTATTTCGTCGTCATTGTGACGAATGGTGAGGCCGTTCGCCTTCACCGCAGCCACATGCTCCGGCCACTGATCGACGATTGTGACATCGTGTCCAGCTTTGGTAAGCATCCCGCCTGTATAACCGCCGATTGCTCCGCCGCCAATGATCCCGATCCGTGGCCCCATGTATGCCGCTCCAGTGAACTCTTAGGTTTACTTCCGGTGAGTACGACTCGTGAAAGCCGGAATATACCGCAGCCCACGCCCTGTGACGAGTCCCTGCGGGATATTGGGTCGCTCACCGAATAACCGCCTCCGAACATCCACCTGAACGCGAATATTTGCGCCGACAAGGTCACGTTCACGCGATTGCTCGAATTGATCCTTTACGGGTATCGGTATCCGGCCGTATACGAGATTAGAATTGTGTCACCCCACGCACCTGACCGGTGCGGTGAGAAATAAAGGTATCCAGATTTCACCTCAATTGAGACGGGTCCGCAGGCCATATGTCCATCACCCGGATAGACGGAGAGAACTTCCGCTGAAATACCAAGACGCCGTCGCTCAGCTGCTCTCTCTGGCAGATTTTGAGCGCAAGTCACGGGTGGGCGAGCCCCCAGACTTTCACCTCCGACGTATGGAAGTGTTACTGGCGCGTCTCGGCAATCCCGAACTCGCCACGCCAACAATCCATGTGGCTGGGTCGAAGGGTAAAGGTAGCAGCTCCGTCATGATCGCCTCGGTTCTGACGGCATCCGGCCTACGGACCGGCCTTTTCACATCGCCGCACCTGCACCGCATAACGGAGCGGATCAGGGTGGATATGAATGAAATTTCGCCTGATAGGTTTTCGGCGCTCATCGAAGAGCTCTGGCCAGACGTTGAAGCCGTTGAACAGCGTGGGGACGTTGGTAAAGTCAGCGTATTCGAGTTGCTGACAGCGATGTCTTTCATGGAGTTTCGATCTGTAAAAGCAGACGTCCAGGTGATCGAGGTCGGCCTCGGCGGTCGGCTTGACGCCACGAACATGGTGGCACCGGACGTGGCGGTTATCACACCGATCAGCCTAGATCACACAGCCGTCCTGGGCGACACGGTCCCGAAGATCGCATTCGAGAAAGCCGGGATCATTAAGCGCGGTGTTCCTGTAGTGGTGGGAAATCAGGCCCCCGCGGCAAGGCCGGTCATCGAGAAGGCCGCCTGGAAGCGTGGCTCGAAAGTAACGTACGCCCATGATCGACTGGACATCATACGAGGGCCGGAACAAGCGACTACGGCCAACGGAAAGCCGGTGCAATCCCTGGCACTAAAAAGTTCTTTAAATACATACGAGTTAGAGTTGCCGCTCGCCGGTCCCCATCAGGTCGACAACGTCATGACAGCCATCGCAGCGCTCGAAACGTTCGGCAGAGAACGAAATTTGACGATCAGCGCTGACTCCATCTCACGCGGCATCGCGTCGGTCCACTGGCCGGCGCGTGCCGAGGTGCTCACCTCTCCTGATGATGATGTTCAGATCATCGTCGATGGCGCACACAACAGCTCTTCAGCGGCAGCGCTTGTTTCCACACTGGAATCGCTCTTCCCATCTGCGACGCGTCCTATCGTTATGTACGCAGGCTCGGGAGGCCACGATTTCGCAGCGACGGCCCGTGAATTTTCCCGGCTTAATCCACGGGTAATCGTGACACGTACCCGTCACCCGAAGGCGGTCAGCGCCGAAACAGTCGCCGAGGCGTTGCGGCGCGATACTGTTCCCGTTGCGGCGGTGACACCTGATGTGGAGAGCGCGTTGGGTGCGGCACGGGCTATTTCTTCTAAAGGAGACGTTATTGTCGCGACCGGTTCGCTGTTTTTGGCGGCTGAGGTACGAGAGATACTGCTTTCAATAACTCCGGAGTTGTACCCGGATCTCCGCGGCGAAATGATGCCGTTGTACGAGATTCCAGCTTCAATAGGTTTGACTCAGGATTCAGAGACCCAGACAGGCCCAGAATTGGGACACGGCACTCCATAGCGATTGATCGATTATCCAAACTTCGATGTCAGGACTCGGTGTTAACACGATGACGGACAGCAACGGCAGACGCAGAGTCGTAGTAACCGGTGTCGGCGTAGTTTCGGCTATCGGACACGACGTAGACACTTTCTGGGATGCCCTGAAGGCGGGGAAGTCAGGAGTAACCCCTCTCCCTCTCGAAGATATCGACGACTACCCCTGTCGGATCGGCGCCACGGTCCAAGATTTTGATCCGACAACGTATATGGACCGCAAAGAGTCTCGAAGAATGGCTCGCTTCGCCCAACTGGCCGTTGTGGCTGCGGGTGAGGCCCTTGAATCTGCAGGGCTCGACAGGCTAGACAGCCTTTCGAACGATCAGCGAACGCGCCACGGCGTGCTTCTTGGCACGGGCATCGGCGGATACCCGGAAACAGAGGCCGCGGCACGGGTGATGGTAAAACGCAGTGGCACTCGCATATCGCCCTACTACATACCAATGATGCTGCCGAACATGGCTGCAGCAAACGTTAGCCGGGTTTACGGCGCAACCGGCTACATTGGAACGACGATCACGGCCTGCGCAGCCGGCACGCAGGCGCTCGGCGAAGCGGCTGAGGTCATCCGACGTGGCGGTGCTGACGTGATGATCGCCGGCGGAGCTGAAGCCGGAATTTGTGAGATAGGACTCGGCGGTTTCTCCACGATCCACGCCCTCTCCACGAGCAGCAACGAAACGCCGGAAAAGGCGAGCCGGCCCTTTGATGCGAACCGTGACGGTTTCGTGCCGGCCGAAGGCGCCGGAATTCTGGTGCTCGAAGACCTTGAACACGCACTTGATCGCGGGGCAACCATCGTCGGCGAGATCTCTGGATGGGGCGTAACCTCGGACGCCCATCACCTCGTCCACCCACCTGAAGACGGCGCGGGCGCGGTCAGGGCGATGCTGATGGCGCTTAATGATGCAGGCATCAATCCACAGGATGTCGATTACATAAACGCTCACGGCACATCTACACCCGTGAACGATGCGGCCGAAACGCGCGCTATCAAAACGGTGTTCGGCGAACATGCACCCAAAACGCCAATCAGTTCTACAAAGTCGATGATCGGGCACTCGCTCGGAGCGTCTGGTGGGCTGGAAGCAGCAGTAGCCATCCGTACCATCAGGGACGGCGTGATTCACCCAACGATTAACTACGAGAACCCGGACCCGGCTTGCGACCTGGACTATGTGCCGAATCTGTCCCGTAAAGCCGAGGTCAACACAATCCTGTCAAACAGCTTTGGCTTCGGTGGGCAGAACGCCTGTGTTGTAATCCGTAAGTTTGAGAAATAGTCCGCTTATCGGCACCGAGACTCCGGGACCGACCACGAATAGGACGATAAACGGTTGAATTCTCCAGTTTCAGGTTTCTGTAGTAGTTGTGGCGTTCGGCAAATGCCGGGTGCGAGCTTTTGTAGGGAATGTGGCACAGCCGTACCGAAGGAATCTGTCGATCAGAATCCGACAGGCGAGTACGTCGGTCCCAACGATCCGTCAAAGTACACGCCCGAGTACGTCGGTCCCAACGATCCGTCAAAGTACACGCCTATGACGATCACCTCCAGCGGGATTGCGGTACCCGGCGAGATCGCCGGCATGAAGGCTCGCACGGGCGCCTGGCTGATCACAAACATCCTCGTCAACATAACGGGTGCCATTCCCGTGTTGGGACCCTTCGTATCGCTGGGCGCTTTCATATGGACCATGTCCCTTTACCGGCGGGGACAGGACGTTGGAGCCCACCTTAGTCACCTAAGAGTCGTGAGGGACACCGGCGAATTGGCCGGCTTCTATCACATGTGGACCCGAGGTCTGGCGTCCATAATCAGCTTTCTGCTCATCGGAGCCGGGTTCTGGACGGCTTATTTCAACCAGGATCACCGGACCTGGCACGATAAGTGGATGGGGACCTACGTCGTCAAGGCCGAGCCAGACGTGGACGGCCTCCCGGGCACCAGCTCATCGATCGCTAGGACTTTGTTCTGGATCAGCATTGCGGTTCCCATCGCAGGTTTGCTAGCCCTCTTAGTTTGGATAATAACGGTGGTTTGAATCACCGACTGATTCACAATCGCAATTCCCATAATCAATTCCTGATCAATGTCACGTGTCTCGCGCATCCAGTTATCCACAAGTTGTGGTGATAACACAGACGTTCTTAACCACATTTAGGGGATACAGGGTCTCGACGCGGTACCCGTTCGCGGGCTATAGTCCGAGCACCCGGTGACAGCCAGTACTTCCACAAAGAAACAGAACGCTCCAGTGTAGGAAGTATCACGTTGGGTGGTCGCCATCGCCGTCCAATTCCGGGCTATACAAAGGTCCCCGACGCGCCTTGTTCGCACATCTACACAATCATTCTGAGTACAGCCTTCTCGACGGCCTGAGCTCGGTCAAAGACATGGCGCAACGCGCCAAAGAGCTCGGACAGAGCGCGCTTGCCCTTACAGATCACGGCGTAATGTACGGGGCGATCGACTTTTATCGCGCATGCAAGGATGTCGGGATCAAGCCGATCATAGGCATGGAGGCGTACGTAGCCCAGAGCAGTCGTTTGACGCGCAACCCGACCGACCGCTCTCCGTATCACATGACCGTGCTCGCGAAGAACGAGGTCGGCTACGGTAACCTCCTCAAGCTCGCCAGCAAAGCCCAGTTGGAGGGCTTCTATTATCGGCCTCGTATGGACCGCGAAATTCTGGAAGAGCACTCCGACGGTCTCGTCATACTATCCGGCTGCCTGTCTGGAGAGATAGGAACACATGTCGTAAGTGGCCAGATGGACAAGGCGAGGGAAACCGTGGACTGGTACCGCCAGGTGTTCGGGGAGGACTACTACCTTGAAGTGATGTGGCACGAGAGAATCCCGGACCAACTCACGATGAACCGTGGCGTGTTCGATCTGGCAAAAGAGACCGGGACCCCGCTGGTCGCCACGAATGACAACCACTACACTCTCCCGTCCGACCACGAACTTCACGACATTCTGCTTTGCATCCAGACCAACTCGCTGGTCACGGACACCAATCGGATGAAGATGGAAGACCCGACCTTCTACCTTCGGTCCGAAGCCGAGATGACCGCGTTGTTCCCAGAACACCCGGAGGCGATCTCAAACAGCGGTCTGATCGCCGAAAAATCTGAGCTCGAGATTGACTTCACAAAGAGCCGCCTGCCCCGGTATCACACGCCAAACGGCGAATCAGCGCTGGAGTATGTGAGGCAGCTATGCGAAGAGGGCCTACGACAACGGTATCCGAGCGCAGATCAGACGGTATGGGATCGTCTCAATTACGAGCTGATGGTGATAGAAAGCACCGGGTTTCCTGACTACTTCCTCGTGGTCTGGGACATCGCCAATTTCGTTCACCGAGAGGACATCGTATTTGGGGTACGCGGCAGCGCCGCCGCAAGCCTCGTCCTCTACTGCCTTGGTGTCACTGATATTGACCCGCTTGCCACGAAATTGGTATTCGAGAGGTTCCTAAACCTTGAACGGCGTGAGATGCCTGATATCGATATGGACTTCCAGGACGACCGCCGTGAGGAGGTTATCCGGTACTGTCTGGACAAGTACGGTGAGGGCCACGTTGCACAGATCGTAACTTTCGGGACGCTGGGAGCGAAGGCCGCTGTCCGCGACGTCGGGCGTGCGCTCGGCACGGAGTTGTCCGAGGTAGATCGACTTGCACGACTGATCCCGACGACCCTCAAAATTACGCTTGAACAGGCCATCAAAGAGACTCCTGAGTTGCAACAGGCCGCGGCGGACGGCGGCAACGGGCAGCGTTTACTTGATCTGGCACAGGGGATCGAGGGCACGGTCCGTCATGCCAGCACTCACGCAGCAGGCGTAATGATTACGGAAGAGCCGCTCACGGACTTCGTCCCGCTTGCCCGTGGCACTAACTCCGATCCGAACGCCGTCCCGACAACACAGTACCCGATGAAGCCGCTCGACGACCTTGGCCTGCTCAAGATGGACTTCCTCGGCCTTACTAACCTGACCATCCTTGACCGAGCGATCAAGCTCATTTCCGAGACGCGTGGTGAAGCGATGACGCTCCCGGACATCCCACTGGATGATCTGGCCACGTTCAAACTGCTCTCATCCGGCGAGACAGCTGGTGTATTCCAGCTTGAAGGCTCCGGTATGCGACGCTACATCAAAGAGCTACGTCCATCGTCGGTGATGGACGTAGCCGCCATGATCGCCCTTTATCGGCCAGGACCGATGGAGTTCATAGGCGACTTCATCAATGCGAAACACGGCCGAACCCAGATCACCTACCCGCACGATGATCTGCAGGCCCTACTTGAAGAGACTTATGGGATCGTCGTTTATCAGGACCAGGTACTCCTGATTGCTCAGCGCTTCGGTGGATACACACTTGGAGAGGCGGACATCCTTCGGAAGGCGATGGGCAAGAAAGACAAGGAGGTGATGGCGGCGGAGAGCGAGAAGTTCATCGCGGGCGGGATCGCAAACGGTTACACCCCTGAACTCTCGCAGCAGATGTTCAATTTGATCGAACCTTTTGCCGGATACGCGTTCAACAAGGCCCACAGCGTGTGCTACGCCATGGTTTCCTACTGGACCGCGTATCTGAAGGCAAACTACACCGTGGAGTACATGGTGGCCTTCATGGATGCAGCGACAGGCGCGCCTGAAAAACTCACCGCGGCGATCTCTGAATGCCGCCGCCTAGGCATCGCCGTTCTGGCACCTGATGTGAACCGTGGCCAAGTTGGATTCGCTGTAGACAGCAATGACGATGGAGCAGCCATCCGATTTGGAATGGCTGCTGTCAAGAACGTAGGTGTTGGCGCGGTCAACCCGATCATAGAAGAACGAAACGCCGACGGTTTGTTCGGCTCGCTTGAAGACTTTTGCAAGCGTGTCGATTTCAACAGCCTGAACAAACGTGCACTTGAGAGCCTGATTAAGGTCGGAGCGTTTGATCGACTCGGCGATCGTGGGGCAATGATCGAGGGGCTGGACCGGATCATGTCCCTGATCCGACGCCAAACCTTGTTGCGTCAGTCTGGCCAGACCACGATGTTCGATATGCTCGGCGATGCCGTAAACACACCGCTACCGGCGCTTGAGTTACCGACCGGTGGAGATGTCACGGACCACGAACGCACGCTCTGGGAGCAAGAACTACTGGGCGTGACGATTTCAGAGAACCCGATCACTCGAGCAATGTACGCGTTACAAGACGAGTCGATCGTATTTGCCAGTCAACTCACGCCCGATATGAACAATATGCAAAAGTCATCGGTCGGCACGGTCGGCTCGGTGGAAGAGAGGACGACCCGTAAGGGAGATCCGTTCGTAAAGGTCCAGTTCGCACTGCTAGGCGGTGACATCGAACTGGTCATATGGTCAAACATGCTGCCGACAACACGACATCTCTGGAAGCAGGGAACCCATGTGGCCTTAACCGGGACCGTGAAAGAGCACAACGGGTACTTATCAATATCAGTAGACGGCGCACGGGAGTATTTTTTGCCCGGACATGAAGAGGCGACCCCTTTGACGAACGCCCCCCCAAATTCAGCGAATCCAGCACAGGGAGCTCATAATCCTCGCTCAGTTGCTCCGGCAACTTCCCTGCACAACCCGAACCAGCTGAAGCCTGCTACACCTATGGGTAATGGCACAGGTATCTCCAACGGAAACGGCGCTGCTCATGTGGAAGCAGCAACAACGATGCCGACCGAACCGGCTCTTTCGATACGCGTATCGGAGACTGGAGTGGTCGCCGAGGATAAGAGCCGTTTCGAAGACATCATCAGCCTACTCTTGAACTACAAGGGCAATCATCCATTCGTACTTGAGGTGGAGACGGGGGAACGGGTCGTAACGCTGGAGATGCCATTCGCCATCCAACCTTGCGATGCGCTCGTGTCAAACCTGTCGGAAATGATCGGAAGTGAGAACGTTCTTATACCGGGTCCATAGAACATCACACCCGTTCAAGCCCCCGTGTAAGCCCTGAATCCCCCGCGTGTATCGGCGTAAGATGGAGCCATGGACTGGGTTGTTTTCGCTACCGCGCCGGATCAGTTGACGGCGGAGATGTGGCAGGACCTGCTCGCACAGGCAAATATCAGGTGCCAGTTGAGGGCGGGTGATACATACGGTTTTCTCGGCGTGTCTGCGTCACCGGTCGGGCTTGTCACGCCGCAGGAAGATGCCGAGGTCGCCCGCGACGCGCTAGAGACGCTGATAAACCTCTCCGAAATTAGCATCGACGAGCCGGGAACTACCGGCCATTTCGACTGAACAACCCCTCACAAAAGCAGCCTGAATTGCACGCCTTAGGGTGTCTTCAGATGGTCTTCCACCTGCTGTAAACGCGCCTTGAGTGGAAGCCCAATCCTTCCCACGAAACCGTGGAGTCATCGGTTGCTTCCCACAACGCTATGACACGAGACCAATAACAGGACTGGATTCCGAGTCGTCGAGATCTATCGCCATCCGTATCAGATCCTCCGGCTACCTAGGACGAGACCTGATCCTGGCCACCAGACGCCTCTGTGCTAGTTGTCCGGGAGTACAACGGTTGCTTTACAGGGTTTGCGAGCGCCACCCTGAGCGGTGGCCGCGGCTTTACCCCAATCAAACGTAATAACGAACGGCGGATCAGCGCCAATCGGACGGCGGGCCACTCATCCTGAACCATCTGATGTACCTGATCAGGAACCTCTCCGGCACTGTAAACCTCAAGCGCAAAGGCCTTAGCTATCACCTGGCCGCCCTCATCGGCATCGGCGGCCGTTCCGCCGAGACGTAATGCGTATTCCATGGGCGTCTCATAGTTTCGTTTACCCGTTCCCGAGAGCCAGCCTAATCGAGACATTCCTGCATATGCACGACCAGTTGAGGACATGTCCCAGAACCGCCAGCGCCATCCGATAACGCCGCCGACGAACATCAGTACAACTGCCACTCCCACAGCGAACGGCCATAGCAACGTCAGGTTCTCAGGTCGAGAGGTCCTCAGCACTTCGTCGAAATCGGGGCCCTCTCCGGAGCCAAGTGGAGACTCACCGGTTTCGATGAACAGGTCAGCACCGGCCGCAAATGAATCTGGCCCCTCGAAGTACTCGACCTCCAGATCAGGCAACGCACCACGCACCAACTGTGGCGCTCCTGGCGTCGACTCAAGGTCGATCCAACCGTAATCGGGGAAGTACGCCTGAGCCCAACCGTGCCTATCGGCGTCCCGGATCACGACCCCGCCGCGTATCGGGTCGAATACACCTGACTGGAATCCAGACACCATCCGCGCCGGCACCCCCTGGATGCGCAACATCACGGCAAGCGCCGAACCAAAGTACTGAGAGTAGCCCTTAGGGCGATCGTCGTCACACCGAGACCCGACGGACTCCCCCTGGCACGGTTCCAGTGCAGTGTCGAACAGGAAATACGAGACGCCATCCTGCTCGGGACCCGGACCGTCGATATCCTGACTGTAACCGAAGGCCCGCAGGTGTTCTATCAGCGCTACAGACATTTCGTACGGAGTCACAGCCTTTGCTTCCGTGACGATCTGGTTTGTGAGGGCTACAACTTGATCTGGGAGCGTCTCAGGCAGTTGGAGATAACGGTCTGTTACCCAGAGTGGGTATTCAACGCCAGCTTGGTCCAGTTGTTCTTCCGTCGCCTGTGATATCAAACGTTTAACGAGAACCGACTCGCCCGGTACAACACGGTCGATAAATCGCGCCGCCACTTGATCAAAAATCGGCTCCGTGATGCGCTGGACAGTTATCGATTCCAGCGCGCCGTTCTTCTTTTGAAACTCGATGATTTCGAGATCCGGCGGTAATAGATTTCCGACTACCTCCTCGACCGGGTCGTTGCCGAGTAAATCAGGCTCCAAATAGATATCGCGAAGAGCATCCGCGTACGTAAGCACATCATCAGGGAGGTTTGGATCGAGCTCGCCTTCCACCATATTCAGTCTGACTCTCAGCGGTGGCAGTTCTTCAGATATGTATGGGCGGTCGACGTTGAGCGCGTAGTCACCCGGAACGGCAAACCCTAATTTATTGTCGCCCGCAAAAATGCGTTGCTCGAGGGCCACACGCTCAAGAAGGGTTTCCTCAATTGGAAGCGTATCAGCCGGCTGCCGATTGAACTGAGTGACCGGTCCTGCCAGCCAGCCTTGTGACGTATAAACCGAGTAGGTGCGCGCTGGATTGAGGGTCTCGTATCTGGTCTCGACGAAGAAAAGTGGCGTCTGTTTAAACTTGATCCGACCCTTGAACGCCAATACTTGATCAAACGCGCGGGAATCGCCAGAGCTTACGCCTCCGACGTTCGGGAAAAGCCGCAGCGCCTGATCCTCCCACATGGCACGGAACGGGTCTTTCATAGCGCCCCAGGCACGGTCAAGCGTTTCCGGCCTGATCTTGTACATGGGCATGAACCCGGCGATGGCAACGACGATCGCTCCGATCACAATGGGAGCCAGAATGCTGTCCACGCTAATGCCATGCGAGTACTGGATTCCTGCGGCGTCCCATCGCCGTCGCGTGTTGACCAGTGTCAGGTGGACGAACATTGCGATCGCTATTGCGGCGAAGAAGTAGAACGTATATTCGAAGTCGCCGAATCTGTAACTCAGATTTGTGAGAAGTGCTATCCCGAATATGAACGACGGCGCCCACGGTGTTCTCCACTTGAAAAGGCTCCAACCAGCAGAGTAAGCAACGAGCCATGCGATTACGGAGAGGAAGACGCTGAACGGCAGGGGATCGGTGCTTATACCGTCTGCCTGTGCGACATCAAACCAGATATCGAGTCTGGTCCATGTATCTCCAAATCGAGCGAATACGTGAGAGCCGTCCGCGCTGGACGATACCTGCCATATCGAGAAAGGCACCCCGGCCAAAATGCCAATGAGATGGCGCAACGGCCAGGGACCAACGAGTCTAGCGAACGCAACCCCGAGCGCTGTCCCAGCAAGCACGGTCCATATGAGAACCGGTGAGTCCCCCCAACCGGCAAGCTGAACGGACCACGCGACGACAAGCGCCATCAAACCGAGAAGAACATACGTGACCAGCCCTTCAGCGCCGCTGATACCCGCTATACGCCCTATCAACCGCAGGCTCTTCTTAACTCGGGCAGCCACGCCGGGCTCACTTGATACGGACGCCCCGGGCAGGTTCACCGAACCGGTGCTCATTCCCGATCCCCCACTTGGACCCCTATCTGCTCGATCACTCCGTCCTCGTCAACAACCGGGAGGGAGATCTGGGATTCGTGAACCCGATCTGTCAAAGATACGTCCACCGGTTGACCCTGTTTGATGTGATATGTCCTAATCCCGGCGCCTACCAATTCGGCAAGCACATCTCGGTTGGAATCGTCGTTACCTCCAGATCGCTGATCTATATCCAAGAATGATTCTCGGTCCAACAGCGCCACAGTAATGTTCACACCGCGTCTGGCGAACCCATGAAGCGCACTGACCCAGTGGCCAGGGGATGCGACCGATCCCGAAGCCGTAATCACTACAAGCGCAGTGTTGGAGCCAACCGATGGCTCAAGTTCTGCGAGGATATCGACCAGTCCCACACCGCCTTCTGGCTTGCTGATAGCGATGTTTCGCGTGATCTCTTCAAGTTGAGATCCCCCGCGCACGGGGAGTCGCGTTATCGGTTCGCTACCGTACGAGAGATAGCCGACCGGAAGCTGCATCCGCTGGTATTTTTCGATAGTGGAAATTGCGATGGTTGCCCCGTACTCGTCAGCAGACTCGGCGTTACGACCGGCGACGGTGGAAGCATGCTGGTCAAACACCACCCATACCTCCCCAGCCTCACCCTGATCAAAAAGCTTGACCATCAACTTGGACTGCCGGGCGGTGCTGGCCCAGTGAATCCGGCTCATACTGTCGCCGGCAACATAATCGCGAACCGAAGACACGTGAGGCGAGGCGAGATGAGTTCTGCGGCGATCACCAGCGTCACCGCTTAAATTGAGGTTTACCATCGCGTAGTCCGGAATGGGTACTGCCTGCGGGTAAACAAGCAGACGGTCCGAACCTTGATATTCACGTGAGTTTGGAAACAGACCGAACGGGTCTGCGGATCGAACGACAAGAGGGCCGAGTGTGAACTCGCCGCGCTGGGCCATAAGCGCATCGACCTGAAAACGTCGATTCACGATTACGCCCGGCATGTCGATTATCCGGCCGGCCATCACGCCGGGAATGTCTGTCAATTCTTCGATCTCTATCCACGGGTTTGGTAGTCCGCCGTTGTTGGAGATCTCGACCGTTTCCGACAATTGTTCGCCCACGCGCATCGGCCGGGTTGGGCGACGAACCCGGGCATTGATGCGCGCAAAACCTATCCGCGACCAGATAAATGCAATGGCCAGCATGATGACAAGGACATAGCCAAGCCTAAACGAGAGCGTGAATCCCGTTCCCATCCCGGACATGAAGGTCAAGATGATGACAAAGACGACTATCGCCGCACGGCGATGGTCATACAACCAGTCCAAAAAGTGACCGTTGCGGGACCGAGTAGGAGTGCCTGAACATCGTCTTGAACGATCGGAAGTTGCTGGTCGTGCAATCAAAAAGTGGACCTAACTCCGGGCTGGACCGCCGACCTCGGCGCCCGGTACCGGAACACTGTCAAGTACCTCACTGATCAGGTCCTCGCCGCTTACCCCGCGCATTCGGGCGGCTGGTGAAATGATCAGCCTGTGCGACATCACCGCCTTTGCGATGGACTTCACGTCGTCCGGTGAGGCGAAGTCACGTCCATCGATCATGGAACGTGCCTGTGCACCGCGCATGAGAGCCAGCGAAGCTCTCGGTGATACGCCGAGGGAGGCGTCCGGGAGGTCACGCGTGCAGTTTGTGAGGGCGACAATGTATTCCTTGATCAGATCATGAACGTACACGGCACGCGCTGCGTTCTGGAGTTGAATAATGTCGTCCGGGTTAGCCACCGCCGTCAGATCGTCTATCGGTTCGCCTAGGATCTGACTGTCCAAAATGGCGATCTCCTGGTCGAGGGTCGGGTAGCCGACTCTGACACGCAGGAAGAAACGGTCCAGTTGTGCCTCAGGTAGCGGAAATGTGCCCTCGTACTCGATCGGGTTCTGGGTCGCCATCACCATGAACGGGTCTGCGAGCCTGTGCGTCACACCTTCCACGGTGACCTGGCGTTCTGCCATCGCCTCCAGCAGCGCTGACTGCGTCTTTGGGGTCGCCCGATTAATCTCATCTGCGAGGACGATCTGGGAAAGGATCGGGCCGGGCCTGAACTCAAACTCAGAGGTCTTCTGATTGTAAAAAGAGACCCCGGTGATGTCGCTCGGTAAAAGGTCCGGCGTGAACTGTATTCGTTGGAAGTCACATCCCACTGACCGGGCGATGCTACGGGCGAGCATCGTCTTGCCAACGCCTGGCACGTCTTCGATCAAAGCATGCCCACGGGCAATTAAGGCAATAACGACAAGTTCAATGACTTCGGTCTTGCCGACTATCACCTTTTCGACGTTTTGAACTATTCGCCGTGCTAGTAGTTCGGGGCCGGTTACCGTAGCCAAATGGATCCCTCTCACTGGCGGTCACTACGGATCGGTAAGTGCCGTGGTTTCGTGGCGGCTAATTTCGACAGACGCTAACCCGACGCACGAGATGGTGGGCGATTCTTGCGAGCCAGACTGTCAATGTGAACGTCCCCTTGAGGGATGCCCTCTACAAGTCGCTGCAGAGATGTTGGTCCACACCAATCACATCACACTGCCTCGCCTGCCCGTGCCCTCCCCCTAGATAAAGGTCACAAACTCAAGTTAATGCGTTACGAGTCTTGAATGCATTTTTAGAATGACAACCGATAGCATCCGTGGGTCCATCCCGAGACGATCTAGTTCAATACGGGTAAGGACATTCATCAGGCGGACTCAACACCTGATTTTACATAGATAGTAGGAGAATGATCCATGGGGGACATTTCCGTTACCAAACTGGCTGGCTATTCCCTGATCATAGGGCCAATTCTTGCGCTGGTTTGTTACTTCATCCAACCCGGTGGAATTCTGGGGATAGGTGGAAGCACGGCAGATCCAATCGACTCTGCGGCTGTCGTGAAACTGCTAGTAGATAACCCTGAATTAGGGACCCTGACGTCACTTCTTATTCCAGTTGGAGTCCTGGTGTTTCTATCCGGCATCATGTTTTTCGTACAGAACATGGCCGGCGGCAGTGGTCACGCGGTCGCCCGACTCGGACTTCCCATGGTGATGGCCGGCACCTTCGGATGGGTACTGGCTAGTGCATTCTCAATGTCAATATCAGGCGGTGTGGCAGCCGACGCTGGCGCCGAGGCGATATTCGCTATAAATGTCATCTCTGCCTTAACGTTTGGTGCTGGACTGGTCCTGATTGCGATTGGGGCTTCCACAAGGGAAGAAATCAACTCCAACCTCGCCTACATCGCAACCCTATCTGGGGTTGTAGTTGTCGTGTCGTCAGTCGTAACCGCATTTGCACCCGATTCAGCGAAAGATATGAACGCTGTAACCGGGATTGCATTCATCGTCGGTACGCTCTGGTTTATTCTGATAGGCCGTCAACTGATAACCGACTAATTTGTCGTTATGGTGAAAAGAGGCCTCGGACTGCGGTCCGAGGCCTCTTTTTGTTCTTGCATATGTTTTACGAGTGGTGGGCGGTGCAGGACTCGAACCTGCGACCCCCTGCTTGTAAGGCAGGTGCTCTAACCAGCTGAGCTAACCGCCCGGGAACCCGCATGCCTACCCGGATTTAGAACTAAGGTACGGCCGTTGAAAGCCTGACCCTGCGATCCAGAATTATGGTGCGCCTGGTGAGATTTGAACTCACGACTTCAGCCTTCGCAGGGCTGCGCTCTATCCGCTGAGCTACAGGCGCATGAAATTTCCATCCCACCGCAGGTCTGGGCCAACCTTAAAGCGGGTGGTGCCGAGGGCGAGAGTCGAACTCGCACGTCCGTAAGGACACTACGTCCTGAACGTAGCGCGTCTACCATTTCGCCACCTCGGCAAGAGGTGCGATGGCCCGCAAAGAACGTAGTTCTGAGCCGACCTGCACACAAAGTATGAGATACCGGTGCGCAGGCGTCCACCAATTTACGAATTATAAACGGCCAGAAGCGTGAATTGCGCGGACATGTCGTGAGAGTTCTGGGTCATGTTGTACGGGGACGGCGTACCGCTGTCACCCTAAACCGATAATTGGTGGGCGATGCAGGACTCGAACCTGCGACCTCCTGCGTGTGAGGCAGGCGCTCTAACCAGCTGAGCTAATCGCCCGGGATCTCGGTCCCCGTATTTGGCATCGGGAGTTCACCGCGCCGAGACCGAATGTCGAGAATTGGTGGCAACGGCTGGACTTGAACCAGCGACCTGACGCTTATGAAGCGCCCGCTCTAACCGACTGAGCTACGTTGCCATTTCTAAATTCGGTCCCTTGGCCAACGGGCCAGTATTCGATGGTATCCCCGCTTCGGAATACACGTCAACGGCAGGCCAGACTCACCTGACGCCTTATCTTGTCTCGGACAGTTGTGCAGATCTCATTCCGTTGGCGATTGACATCAAACCCTTTTAATATCACCTTGCCCGCGGATCCCGGCTCGCTTGGACCGTTTCTTGGAGCTTATCTGGCTTTGTAGTCACCGCTTTTGCCGCCTGATTTGCTCAGCAGGTGTACATCACCGATTCGCATCCCGCGATCGACCGCTTTACACATGTCATAAATGGTCAACGCCGCCACGCTCACAGCGGTCAACGCTTCCATCTCAACCCCCGTTTTATACGTCGTTTTCGTGGTCGCCTTGATATCGATACGATCAGTTGATCCGGAATCATCAAACTCAACGACCACCTGCGTTAGTGGGAGCGGGTGGCATAGCGGTATGAGTTGCGACGTGCTTTTAGCCGCCATAACCCCCGCAACCCGGGCGACTGCAAGTACGTCACCCTTCTCAAATCCGCCAGATCTGATCAACTCCAGCGTCTTAGGCTGCATGGTGATCGAGCCGCCAGCAATTGCCACGCGTTCGGTTTCAACCTTGTCGCTCACATCCACCATGCGCGCTGCGCCAGTATCATCGATGTGTGTGAGCCGGAGCTCGTCATCGTTGTCCGCGGCGCCGCTCGGACCGTGATCTGTTTCGCTATGAGCTTCAGGAACCACCCCTGAACTTTCAGATTCTGGAATCACCATCGATGCCTGAATCGGGGGCGTTAGCCCGTCCCTGATCGCCTCCGCTGCACCAACGGCCAATCGGTCCGCGCGTTCGTTCTCCGTATGTCCGTTGTGGCCTTTGACCCATTGCCAGGTCACATGGCGTTCGCCGACGGTCCGATCCAACTCAGCCCACAGATCCTGATTTACCTTGCGCTTCCACCCTTTCGTCATCGTGTTGATGACGTAGGAGCTATCGCTGGTGATGAGAACTTCTGATCCGACCGGAGTCTGGTCCAGACCCCGCACAACGGCGGTCATCTCCATCCGGTTATTTGTGGTGTCGGGGTCACCGCCTGAAAGATCAATATCGTCTTCCCCATCCAGGCGTAGCACGGCACCCCAACCACCCGGTCCAGGATTCCCAAGGCAAGATCCGTCTGTAAAAAGTCGATAACTCAATGTGCTTGTGTCCGTTGGTGAAACACGCCTGCCCGATAGACATGGAGGGTGTATTTCTGACGATTAAACATGAACCCGCAGGCTGAAAGTTTATCGTGTCTCGGTCGAAATTTCGTGATCCTACATATACTGGATTGCTAACTTGAGCCCAGATTGGCTAACAAGCCAGTCCTTTTTCGTACCTGAAACGTCTTATTCATGACAGAAATTCGAGTTGATAGCGAGATAACGCTCAGGACGCCGACATTGTCGGACGCCGAGGGGTTATTTGAGTTGATCAACTCCAACCGCGCACATTTAAGGGAGTGGCTGCCCGGGTTGCTGACGGTTGAAACGGTTGAACAGGAGCGGAAGTGGCTCCAGGAGCGAATCACGGATACCGGAGGCGAAAAGCCGCTACTGATCATCATAGACAAGAATGTGGTCGGCGTTATCGGTGCGCATATTGAAGAGCAAAACGCAGTAGCTGAAGTCGGGTACTGGCTGGCAGAAGGCCAGCAAGGGCGTGGTATCACCACCCGTTCGTGTGCTGCGATTGTGGATGAACTTTTAAGAGTTCAGGGAATGAACCGCATCGTCATACGAGCTTCGGTCGAAAACACGCGAAGCCGTGCGGTCCCAGAGCGTCTTGGATTCGTACACGAGGGCGTCGAGAGGCAGGCGGTCAAACTCCCGAACGGATTTGTGGACATGGCCGTGTACTCCATGCTGACTTCCGAGTGGCGAGGGGCGCAGGCGATGGGATTCGTTGATCCTTCAGGCCGCCCGTTGACGTTCGGAGCGCCGCCAATACTGATCGATAACCAGATGATGCTGCGTCGACCGAGTGCAACCGACGCGGAAGAGCTCTATGCCTTGTTGGATTCCAACAGAGATCGACTCGAATGGTGGTCGTCCTGGTCCCCTCGCGTCCGAACCCGGAAAGACGCCACCGAACTGATTAGATCGTTGACGCATCATGATAAGGATCTCGGTTCTCCACTTTTTGTATACGACTCCGGAGCCCTGGTGGGGGCTCTGAACGTCGAGCCATCCAAATCGGAAGCCAATAGCGCAACGGCAGATGTTCGTTACTGGATAGGTGGGGAGTGGGAAGGACGCGGTCTAATGATCCGTGCGTGCCGCGCCGCCGTAGACGCAGCCATCCCGCATTTTGAACTGTCGGGGGTCACGATACACACCGGCGCCGGGAACATGCGGGCGCGGGCGCTTGCAGAAAGGCTTGGGTTTCAGGTTCTTCGGGTAGACCGCGGGGCGTCAGCTACCGAGGACGTGATCGTTTATTCGGTGTCGGCCGCAGATTGGGCAGAAAACGCGACAACCAGATAATCGGTATTAGCCGCCTATCTGATACATCTCAATCTTGCTTTTCTTCCGGCGGAGATTTTTGATCCCGTCAGGGATGGGAGCCCCCGTAGTCCGCGCGGCCGAATCTCTATCGACCGTAGCGGAGGAATCTTGTCCAGCCTGAAATGCCCTCAGCTCCGAGTACCGGTCTTTCCTAGACGACCAGATACCCGTCATCAACTCCAACAGTTCGGTGTCACTGGCTCCAGATCGCATCGGGCCTTTGAGGTCTTTTCCGCCAGCGGCGAACAGGCACGTCACTAGCAGTCCTTCTGTACTGAGTCTGGCCCGGGTGCAATCACCACAGAAAGGCTCTGAGACCGACGAAATTATCCCGACCTCACCCGATCCATCATCGTAGGTCCAGCGAGTCGCAACCTCTCCGGGGTAGCTGGGAGCCGCTCGTGTGATCGGAAACTCGGCGTTGATGGCGTTGGCAATTTGATCTGCGGTTACGACCGATTCAGCGTCCCAGGAATTGACCGTGCCAACGTCCATAAATTCGATGAACCTAACGATCTGTCCGGTTCCTTTGAAATGGCGAGCGAGATCCACAATTGTGTGGTCATTAACGCCCTTCTGAACAACGGCATTGATCTTAATCGGATCCAAGCCAACATCTTCAGCAGCAGCAATTCCAGCGAGAACGCGCTCGGTTCCGAAGTCCCGACCGTTCATCATCTTGTAAACATCTTCGACCGTGCTGTCGAAGCTCACCGTCACCCTAGAGAGGCCCGCGTCCTTCAGCGCCTGTGCCTGATCTCCGAGGAGATATCCATTTG
Organism: Dehalococcoidia bacterium; assembly: GCA_014239685.1. Taxonomy (GTDB): domain Bacteria; phylum Chloroflexota; class Dehalococcoidia; order Lucifugimonadales; family Lucifugimonadaceae. The sequence continues at coordinate 23,742 of JAAZYK010000007.1, forward strand.
TTGTAAGAGCGATATCCTCGATACCGTCTAGTAAAATCAGATTCTCGATCAGTTTCGGGAGATCGGCCCTGAGCAGTGGTTCGCCGCCGGTCAACCTAAGTTTGCGGACGCCTAACCTGCTAAATAGGCTGGCGAGCCTGACGATCTCTTCGAACGTCAAGATTTCGGGTTTTGGCAAGAACTCATAGCGCTCACCGTAGACCTCGGAAGGCATGCAGTAGGGGCAGCGAAAATTGCACCTGTCGGTGACCGAAATCCGCAGATCGCGCAGATGACGGCCAAAGACATCGGTCGGGCCGTCTGGTCTATCGAAAGTCATGGTTTCCAATTGTACGACGGGTGGTCGAGATTCCGGGCAAAACGGCCATCGGCCGCGCTGATTGCCGGTAACGTCACCGAAATCGGCATGTATCTCAAGTGATGGACTGAAGGTACTCCGTGGCTTTACGCACAGCTATCCCTCGGTGACTGATCGCATCTTTTTCCTGTGCTGATAGCTCTGCCATCGTTTTGCGTTCAGCCCCCAACCAGAAAATAGGATCGTACCCAAAACCGCCACTACCTATGGGGCCGTGCGCTATCGCGCCTTTGCAAGAACCCTCGAATAGCTGCGGCCGGATCCTGCCATGGTCTCCGACAATTGCTATAACGGCAACGTAACGCGCCTGACGTTTCCAGCCTGGAACATCCATCATTTGTGCTAACAGGTGATCCCTCCCTTCCGCATCGGTTTGGCCAGGCCGGAGGTATCGAGCGGAATAGACTCCTGGCGCACCGTCCAAAGCATCTACCTCGATCCCAGAATCATCAGCCAGCGTCAACTCTCCAGACGCAGCGTGGTACTGCTCAGCCTTAAGGATGGCATTTTCCGCGAAAGTGTCCCCCGTCTCTTCGACCTCGATTCCCACACCAACATCTTCGAGCGACAAGATACGAAACGGCAAATCTTGCAGTAATTGCTGGAATTCACGTACCTTGCCGGGGTTCCGGGTAGCTATGACAAGTACTGGCAGGTCGCTTGATGGCATTGGATGTCTCGACTCCTGAGCAGCTACTCACGGACCGATTTAATCATGGGTGGCACAGTCGCCGTCATCGATTTTATTGTCGCTTTCGCCGTATTTCTTGTGTTGGGCTGGCTTTTTCTCTGTTGCAGGGCCATATTGCACCTGCTATCCTTTCGCCGATTGTTCAAAAAAGCACGAATGGCTTTCCGGTAGCTGCCGACCTTCCCTTCTATCCGGTTCCATTCAATGCTCCCATGAAGGACCCATATCTCCGCAATGAACTTGCGTCGTCTGCTGCGCCCGTTGCGCTCCCGGTTGCTGTTTCTGATCCCAATTGCCCCGGCCCTCTTGGTCGCGTGCAACAAAGAGGATCCCCAGTCCACGTTCGGTACCAGTGGCCCGATCGCCGACACACAGGCGAGTCTCTTCATATTCATCTTCTGGATCGCTGTGGTGGTCTTCGTGCTTGTAGAAGGCGCGCTGATCTACTCCATCTTGAAGTTCCGTCGTCGGGGATCATCAGATGATTCTCTACCCGAACAAATACACGGCAATACCAAACTCGAGATCATCTGGACCATTATCCCGGTGTTCATCCTTATTGCCATCGCCATTCCGACGATAAAGACCATCTACGATCACGATGGGCCGCCCTCAGATCAGGGACCTGTTCTGGAAGTCAACGTTCGTGCCCACCAGTGGTGGTGGGAAATTGACTATCCAGGCGAAGACGTCGTCACATCGAACGAGATTCACATCCCTGTAGGGCAGTGGGTCAACTTTACGATGCACTCAGACGACGTTATCCACAGCTTCTGGGTCCCAAAACTCGCTGGTAAGCTCGACATCATCCCCGGAGATGTACGTCAACTCGCAATGAAGGCCGATGAAGCCGGTTTCTTCTTTGGCCAGTGCGCAGAGTTCTGCGGCGAAGCACACGCGAAAATGAGATTCCGGGTAAAAGCGGAAGAGCCCGAAGAGTTCCAGAACTGGCTTGACTCAATGCGTCGGCCGCCGGTTGAACTGGTCAGCGATGATGCAGTGGCCGGCCAAACGGTATTTGCAGCAAACTGCAGCAGTTGTCATGCTACAAATACATGGCAGGCACCAGCTGCACGAAATGAACGTACTAGGCTCGCGGGTCTACGCACGGCATTCATCGGAAACATCGAGGATTCCGCCGTCATTCCGGCTCCGAACCTGACACATTTCGCAACCCGAGCAACTCTCGGAGCCGGCCTGGTTGAACTGAACTCAGAGAACCTCATCAAGTGGATTGCCGACCCTGACGATGTCAAGGAAGGCAACCGTATGGCGGATCTGGCTGCTCCATATCGAAACAACTCATTGTCCTCGGATGACGTTCGTCAGCTGTCGGCATATCTGCTTGAATTGAAGCCCGTAGCCGCAGATGCTGTCATGGACACTTCCAGTGGAGGAGCTACTGAAGGTACCGCTGAGGAGCGGGGTGAAGCAGTATTTACCGGTAGTAGCGGATGCTCCGGCTGTCACTCGACGGGATCGGATGACCTTGTAGGTCCTGGGCTTGCCGGCCTTTCTTCACGGAGCAGTGATGCAGAAATACATCAATCAATCGTCGACCCCAGCGCAGTAATAGTGAAAGATTTTCCAGACTCTGTGATGCCACAGATATTTGGGTCCACGCTTTCGAGCGATGAACTCAACGACCTTATCGCTTACCTGAAGTCACTCTAGGAAATTGGTGGTGCGGAAGGCGCAAGACGACCTGTTCTTTTGCAGGGTCGCCCGAGCCCCATACACCGGAGGCCATAGTTGACCACGATCGCCTTTCCAACGTTGATCAGTCGCCCGACCAGCTACACAGGTTTGTGGAGCTGGATAGGCACGGTTGACCACAAGCGCATCGGCACGTTGTATGGCGTGACAGCATTTCTGTACTTCCTGATCGGCGGTATCGAAGCTCTCATTATTCGGGGACAGTTAAATACCGCCGAGAATGATCTCGTCTCCCCTGAGATCTACAACCAGCTCTTCACGATGCACGGCACGACCATGGTGTTCATGGTCGTCATGCCGATGTCCGCTGCATTCTTCAACTGGATGATTCCGTTGATGATCGGCGCTCGTGACGTTGCATTCCCACGGCTGAACGGTTTTAGCTACTGGGCATTCCTCTTCGGATCGGTCTTCCTGAACTTGAGCTTCGTTCTGGGCGGCGCCCCAGATGCCGGCTGGTTTGGTTACGCGAACCTCACTGGAAACACATACAGCCCTGGTGATGGCGTGACGTTCTGGGCACTAGGTCTCACAATCCTTGGCGTCGCCTCACTAGCCGCTTCCTTTAACTTTGTAGTCACCATCCTGAACATGCGGGCGCCCGGTATGGGCCTGATGAAGATGCCCGTATTTGTTTGGATGGCTCTTGTAACCAACGTATTAATGGCGCTTGCGATGCCTGTCATCGCAGTTGCCCTGATCCAGCTCGGCCTCGACAGGGTCCTAGGCACAAACTTCTTCAACCCGGTGGCCGGTGGCGACCCAGTCTTGTGGCAGCACCTTTTCTGGCTGTTCGGTCACCCTGAGGTGTACATCCTGATCCTGCCGGCGATGGGCATCGTGTCTGAGACTCTGCCCGTCTTCTCCAAAAAACCATTATTTGGGTATCCGGCGATCGTCCTCGCTGGCGCTGTGATCGGATTCATGGGCTGGTTCGTATGGAGCCACCACATGTTCACCGTGGGCCTTGGCCCAGTGGCGAACTCGGTCTTCACAATCACCACCATGCTGATTGCGGTACCAACCGGCGTAAAGATCTTTAACTGGATATTTACAC
>JAAZYK010000080.1 GCA_014239685.1 Dehalococcoidia bacterium
CCAGGGCGAAAAGCCAATACTTCTCACCTTGATATCTCAAATCAGGCGCCGATCCCGGGTCCCACTAACTGGAACAACGGCCCGAGGCCTTGGGCTCTGATAACGGTGCCCACTCCGGCAAAAACTAATCGGGTGGCGGCTGCCATCCCTTTCATCCTGCGGCTCCAAGGTCCATTCGGTAAAGTTCGTGGATACCGGACTCACACCAACTCCGGCTCGCTCGTTCCCGTAACTCGACCTACTAGTCCATGTCATAGCCATTACGAAATCTGATTAACCACGAGTATATGTAGATGCTTCTCGTCGCGTCAAACTTGTGCTACGCGTTAGTACGGGGACAAGAAATCCGAACAGTCACCCGTGACGTTATGGATTCAGAAGGTGGAATGATCCACAATCGACACTCTAATTTAAGAATGCGCCACTGCGACAAGGAGCGAAATCCATATGACTCGGGCCGTGCGTGCGGGGATGGTTCTCGTGATCTCAGCGTTGTTTGTGTTGGTGGCTGCGTGCGGTAGTGACGACACACCACCTGACGCAAAGTTCGCTCCACGCATAGAGGTTTTTGCGCCGATCGACGTGGCTGAGGTCATAGTTACGGATGATGGCGAGCCTGACTATCTGCTCAGGATTGTGTCAGGGCTGCCAAATGGTTGTGCGAAGTATGAAAATATGCATGTGAACGTCGGAATTGGCGTTATCACTGTGAGTGTCATGAACACAATTCCTGAAGATGTTCGCGTGGCCTGCAGTGAGATATATGGATCACATGATCGGACGGTTGAATTACAAGGACTTGAAACCGCGACCGATTACGAAATTATCGTCAACAGTGATATCAATCTCACGTTTACCACGGAGGCTGAACCGACAGAGGGGATGCGTTCTGTTCAGGCTCGAATCTTAGATTTCAGACTTGAACTGACGAATAGCAATCCACTGACCTACGACTTCATCATGAACTCTGGCCTAGAGTCATCATGCATCACCCGTGGTGATGCAAATCAATCACGCTCGGGTGGTCGACTGTTCGGAGACTTAATTCGGATCAACCTCACCAATCTTGAAGATATTGATGCCACAGTAGAGTGCACCGGTGAATTCACGCCGTACGAGACACGTGTGACGCTTCCAGGGCACTTTGTGATCGATGGCGAATACGAGATATTGCTCAACTTTGGCAATGTGTACGAATTCATGGGTGGCTCGACTGTGTTGCGAATGAAGCCGCCTACCAGCTGATCACTCCCGGCTGGTAGTCCGCATCTTCCTCAAACGGGTAAAGAGGACGGCGTCGATGCTTGAAGTTGAACGTCGAAAGGTCGGCGCTTGAGACACCCGCCGTGTCTGCCAAGATGATCTCTCGGGCGATCGGCTCGTACGCGGCCCTCGGGGAGACTACTCCTTTGGCGATCACGATCCGATAGCGCTCGGGGATAATGCCGATCGAATACATCTGCTCCCTTGTCATGTTGCCGACACCTCGCTCTGTGTGCAGCAGGAGCGTGTTTCCTTCACCGAGGCCTCCCGTGGGCGCGAGATCTAGTGCCACGGTTGGGCCGTAGTTGAAAAACCTGAACCCGCCGTGGATCGGCGTGGGCTCTTCAAAACGCCCGTCTGAGATCGCCCGAACATGGCCACTGACCTCGATAGGTATGCCGTGCAGATTATCTGTTTTGCCGCCAACCTTGAGCGTCACGTCAGCGCCTGGACCAGCAGCGATGCACACCTGTACAGATTCCGGGTCGAACAGGCTCATCAGGAGTTCGGAAGCATGTTGTCGCTGTGCTTCCGCCAGTAGATGGGTGGAATCAGCGGAACCGCCACCGCCGACGTTGTCGCCCATATCCATGATTACGCTCGGTCCTCCATCTGATGGCGCGTTTATCGCCGCGGCCAGCGCTTGGGAAGGCGTAGGAGTGTCGTTGCCGAATAGCGCTCGCCTCTTCCAAGTCCGTTCCGCAAGCCACTGTGCTGCGTCACGTGCCGCACTAACATCGCCGTCCGCGACCACTACGAAAGACACGCCCATCTCGATCACGTCTGCGTACGGATAGCCCTGTCCACAGCTTGCCGAGATAATTCCTGGCCGTTCAATCACGGCTCGGACATCATTCATCACCGTTTTCATTGGCTCGAGTTCGGTGGCCTGTTTGGAGATGTTGATCACCATAGGCAATTGCTCGATCCACTGAACGGGGTTCACATCGCCGCGAATTGTTTGGACCAGGATCTCGGACGCCTCGACGGCGCGCGCCTTCGGGTCGAGATGGGGGTTGGTTCGATATACGACCGTGGCGTCCACGTTCGCCACCATGGCGTGGGTGATGTTGGAATGTAAGTCAAGGCACATTACGATCGGCGTGTTGGTCCCCACAACCTCCCGGACCCGGGAGGCGATCTCGCCATCCATATCGGGAAATTCTTCCGAAACGGCCGCGCCGTGCTGGCCGAGAAGGATGCCATCAAAAGGCCCTGCGTCCCGAAGCATATCGATCATCTCTCCGACGATTCGATCAAACGCGTCCTTCGTGACAGTACCTGTTGGTCCAGTAAATGCGTGTAACAGGGGTACTAAATCAAATTCGTAACGACCCGCACCTTCAAAGAAACCTGAGATCGTGGAGTTGGCGGTGGCGTGTTGCACCGTAATCTCGTCTTCCCGCAGGAGCTCAAATTCTTGAAAAGCCTCGTACGTCGTTGGCACCGTTTGAAACGTATTCGTCTCATGCATCATCCCAAGGCAGGCGATCCGCAAATTGAGGTCTCCCTAGTTTGGTTGCTGGCGGGGCGGGTTATTTTAACTACCGGCGATCGGCACTCATCCACGATAGCCTAGTAATTGTCGAGGAACATTAGCACGGTGGCGTGCGTTGCACGCTGCCTTGCGACGCCATAGGCTGGACTGCTGTTAATAAGTCATCTCGCCATTCCCACTTCGCCTATTCAAGTGCCAAAAGCTAGCAAACCGGACAAGCATGTAATCGTGATCGGCGCCGCCGGTGGCATGGGCCTTTGGACCGCTCGCCACTGGTTCGCAGAGCTCGACGATGTAGCGCGCGTCACGCTCTGCGACGTGGAACCCCTCTCGGACAAAGCGCGAGACGTCATTTCGAACGCTCCCGCTTCTATCGAGTACGTGCGAGCTGAGTACAGCACGTCCGGCCTGTCGCTGGTTGATTGGGAAACGGTCGATTCAGCGAGTAACGCTTCTCTCGGCTGGCCAGAGATGTCAAAAATGGACCTCGTCGTGCTCGCCGTACCCCTGTCCGAAATCGGTACCGTTATGGATGGTTTAAACGGCCAACTGGCAACGGACGCCTGGCTTATCGACATGTCTTCTGTCAAAACAGCCCCGCTGGCAAATATGGTGAAGTTGGCAGGGCCCGGAGTTGCCGTTGTCGGTACACACCCACTCTTCGGCATTACCGGAAACTCGATTACGGGCAAAACCGTAGCGCTAGTGCCAACGCAGACCGATGACGGCTCGCTGATCAGATGGCTCGATGGAGGACTTCAGCGGCTCGGCGCGATCACCATGAATGTCACGGCTGAGAGGCATGATCGCTACATGCTCATCGCTCAGACAATGACCCATTTCGCACTGATGGCGTTCGGGGATGCCGTCACGAGCTCATTGCAGGGTGATGAATCTTTAGAAGAGCTGCGGCAGTTTGGGACTCCGCCGTATCTGGCAATGGGTGCTGTTACAGGTCGACTTCTGACCCAGAACCATGGCTTGTATGCTTCGATCCAACACACTCAAGGCGCGAAAAATATTCGTGAGGTGTTTGCGGAATCGGCGCAGAGACTTGCGAAATCGTTCGCTGAAGGTTCACTGGACGATATCGAAGTGGAACTAGACGGTCTGGCAGATAGATACGGGGCCGCCGAGTTATCCATATCCACCCGACTGTCGGAGGAGATGTTCCGGGCAGGTCGAGTTGACCCGGAAGATGATTTGGAACTCATGGATTCTTGAACCCGGTACGCTTATCCATCCTGAACGAATGCGAATCAGCCGCGAGCATTGCATAATTACTCGCTGCTCCCACCGGCGCCTGAGCTAACGGCGTTATGTGCGAGGCGTCTGGAGACATGATCAAGTTGGCTGAATCAGTAAATAATTTGAACGGCGATGGCATTGAGCCATCAGCCGAGGACCGTATTACGGCGGTCAGAGACGCCGGGCTGCTCGCACTATCGGCATCTGAGACGGCCGACGCGTTACAAGACTGGCGTAACCGGTACATCGGTCGAAGTGGAGAGGTCACGCTTCTGCTCAGAGGCGTTGGATCGCTCCCTGCGGAGGAGCGGGCCGGGTTTGGACAGGCGGCGAACCGTCTGAAGAACGAGCTGGAGACCGCGTACGACCAGAGAGAGGCTGCGATAAGCGCTTTCACTGGACCCATAGGTACTATCGACGTGTCGTTGCCCGGCCGTAGTCCTGCAAGGGGGCGTTTGCACCCCATAACGCAGACCATCAGGGAGATCACTGCGGCGTTTGGCGCAATGGGCTTCCAGACCTTTGAGGGGCCGGAGGTCGAGTTTGAAGGTTACAACTTTGATGCAATGAACATCCCGCCGGATCACCCGGCGCGTGAGATGTTCGATACCTTCTGGCTTGACCGGGTTGATGAGGATGGTAACAACAGCATCCTCCTTCGCACCCACACTTCCCCGATGCAGGCCCGCATTATGGAGACTCATGAACCGCCGATTCGGGTTGTCGTGCCCGGGCGTTGCTATCGCTACGAGGCGACCGATGCTAGCCACGAGTGGCACTTCAATCAGGTTGAAGTGATGGCTGTGGATGAGCGCATCACGTTCGCCGACCTGAAGGGCACTCTGTACGAGTTCGCACGGCGGGTGTTTGGGCCGGAACGCAAGGTGCGTTTCCGATGCGACTTTTTCCCCTTCGTGGAACCGGGAGTCGACATGTCTGTCGACTGTTTCAACTGTGATGGCGATCCAGATTGCCGCATCTGTCGCGGTAGCGGATGGCTGGAAATTCTCGGCGCGGGAATGGTCCACCCCGAGGTGCTACGTCGCTCTGGTTACGATCCGAACAGATACACGGGATTCGCTGCCGGGATGGGTGTTGAGCGTGTGGCTATGCTTAAGCACGGAATCGACGATATTCGCCACTTCTACACCAATGACATGCGCTTCCTGAGCCAGTTTTAATGAAAGTTCCAATCTCCTGGCTTGAAGAGTACGTTCCGGTCACCTTACCGCTTGAGGATCTTGCCCATCGGCTGACGATGGCGGGAACCGAGGTTGTATCGGTCGATACGACGTTGTCATTTGACGGAGTGGTAGTTGGGTTGGCGAAAAAGGTTGTCCCTCACCCCAATGCCGATCGCTTGAGGCTCGTGCAGGTGGACGCCGGTGACGAAACGCTGGAGGTCGTGTGCGGCGCGCCAAACATTGCGACAGGCCAGAAGATTGCGTTTGCACGTATCGGTTCGGTTCTGACAGATGCGCATACCGGAGAAGAGCAGAAGCTCAAACGCTCCAAGATTCGGGGTGTTACGTCCAACGGGATGGTCTGTTCTGAGCGCGAACTTGGGATCAGCGACGAGCACGAAGGCATTCTTGTGTTACCGGAAGGCGCGCCTATCGGGATGTCGCTAGGCGATTACCTCGGCGAGACCCTTTTCGATCTTGAGTTGACGCCAAATCGTCCCGACTGCCTTGCCGTAATGGGTGTCGCCCGGGAAGTGGCGGCTCTTACCGGCGAGACGACTACTCCCCCATCGATTGAATATCCAGAATATGGGGCTGATATCGCAACGCTGGCGAAGGTCGAGATCGAAGACACGGATCTGTGTCGACGGTACACGGCGACTTTGATTCAGGGCGTCAAGATTGGTCCCTCACCGGACTGGCTGGCGGACCGTCTGCGAGCGATAGGTGAACGTCCCATCAACAACGTGGTTGATGTGACTAACTACGTAATGTTTGAGCTAGGGCAGCCGCTTCATTCGTTCGACTTCGACTCTCTCAGCGAGGGCCGAATCGTCGTTCGGCGCGCCCGACCAGGTGAAACACTGCTCACGCTGGACGGTGAGACGCGAGAACTGACCGACGACAACCTGATGATCGCGGACGCCGGAAAACCGATCGGCCTAGGAGGGATTATCGGCGGCACCGAGTCCGGGATTACCGGCAGTACGACATCTGTGCTCCTCGAAGCCGCCAACTTCGACGGCTCTAATAACCGGCGCTCGGCCAGCAAGTTTGGTATTCGTACAGAAGCGACGCTTCGGTTCGAAAAGAACCTGCGGCCTGAACTTGCCGAGTACGGCGTGAGGCGTGCGACAAAACTGATCCTAGAAGTTGCGGGTGGGACCGTGGCGTCCGGAATAATCGACGAGTGGCCCGAAAGGGCGGGGGCAGTCCAGAAGGTCGAACTGCCGGCCAACGCGATCGAGCGCCTGCTCGGGGTCAGTTATGAGTCTGAAGTCGTTATTTCTACCTTCGAAAGCCTCGGTATGGAGGTCGTTTCCGACAACGGCACTTACTCCGTCACACCTCCGTACTGGCGCCCGGACATATCTATCCCGGAAGATTTGATCGAGGAACTCTCTCGTGTAATCGGGTACGAGAAGATCCCAACCACGGGGATCACCGGGAGCGTCCCCGTGTGGGAGCCGAACCAGGATCGCGTTTTGCGAGAAGCGATGAAGGATATTCTGTCCGGCTTCGGTATGCAGGAAACGATCTCCTACTCACTCACGACGCCGGAGGCTGAGGCAGATGCCCGCCCGCCCGGGCACGGGCTACAGCCGTTGCAGGTGATGAATCCCCTTTCTGCCGAGCATGCCACACTACGTACTACGCTTCGCCACAGCATCCTGACCGTGCTCTCCCGAAACGCCCGTATCTGGCGCGGACCCCTTTGGATGTTTGAGTCCGGGCGAGTCTATCTTGATCGCGGTGAGGGTATCGGTCTTCCCGACGAGCCCGAAAAGTTTGTCGGAGTAGTGGCCGGTCCCCGATCGGACCTTGAGTGGATGTCCGGAGAGCCCGAATTATCTGATTTCTACGACGCGAAGGGAATCGTCGAATCGCTTCTCAGCGAGTTCGGCGTGACAGCTTCTTTCATTCCTGTGGAAGAGAGCACTTTTGAACTTGGACGATGCGCACAGATAGTGATTCCGTCTGCGGGTCGCGCTGTGATAGGCGTCCTTGGAGAAGTCGCTTCGGATATTCTTTCCAAGTTCGATATCGATACTGCTCCCGTGGCAATGTTTGAACTCGATGTCGAGGCCATTGCAAAACTCCCTGAACTGCAATCACTTGGACAACAGGACTACGTGCCGTTTGGCCGATTCCCTGAGTCGGCCAGAGATCTCGCGCTGGTGATCGACGACAACGCCCCGTCGGCAGAAGTACTGGCGCTCGCTGAACGCAACCGTCTGGTCGTCAGTGCGACGGTATTTGACGTATATCAGGGAGACGCTATCCCCTCCGGAAAGAAGTCCCTCGCCGTTCGGGTGGTGTATCAGGCGCCGGACCGCACTCTTACGGCGGATGAGCTCATCAAAGCCGAGAACTCGATACTCCGGGCTCTTGAACACAATTTCGGTGCCGAGTTAAGGGCACGATAAGCTGATCCAGACGGACGCAGATAAGCTGTAACCCTCATGCACAAAGATCACGTTCACGACCGACCTCACCGCCACCACTATGACGCCGAGATGCTGGATGTCGAAGAGGCGCTTGAGCGAATCATGACCTTCTTCGTACCGCTCCCGGTAGTGGACGTTCCCTTGCTAGAGGCTCTCGGGCAGGTGCTTGCTGTGCCGTTGGTGGCGCCGATCAATATTCCCCCGCTCGATAACTCTGCAATGGATGGGTACGCGCTTCGCGCGCAGGACGTATCGCAAGTGGGAGGCAAATCGCCGCCGGATTTACGCGTTATCGGACACATCCCTGCCGGGACGGTTTCCGATCAGACCGTCGAACCTGGAACGGCGTTACGGATAATGACGGGTGCCCCCATTCCGGATGGAGCGGACACCGTGGTCGCTTTTGAAGACACTGATGAAGTTGAACGTCGTGCCGCCGGCGGGACCATGGAAAAGGTAGGCGTCAGACTTGCAGCGGAGATCGGAGAGAACATCCGGCCTGCGGGCGAAGACGTCCAGCAGGGAAGTGTCGTTCTCGAATCGGGCACGGTCCTACGTGCCTCAGAGCTCGGCGTAGCGGCGTCTCTCGGCATGGAGACAGTTCCCGTGATCCGTCGTCCTGTCGTTGCTGTGCTGGCCACTGGGGACGAGCTCCTAGAGCCTGGGGAGGCCCACCAGCCTGGTAAAATCTACAACTCCAACAATTACTCCGTGGCCGCATCTGTCAGCGCCTTTGGAGGCGTCCCACGGGTAATAGGCGTGGCTCGTGACACAGAGGCCTCTGTGGAGGAAGCGCTGGCGCTAGCGTTGGACGCCGATATGGTCATCACGACCGCCGGAGTGTCCAAGGGCGACTATGACTTCGTGAAGGACGTGCTCGCAAACCGTGGAGAAATTGCACTATGGTCAGTACGCATGCGTCCGGCCAAGCCGCTCGCTTTCGGCGCGCTGGACGCGCCAGATGGGCGACGCGTGCCGCACCTTGGGCTTCCCGGCAACCCGGTGAGCGCTCTGGTTGCATTCGAGCAATTTGCGCGCCCTGCTATACGGAAAATGATGGGCAAGAAGTTCGCGCCGCGACCTACTGTTCAGGCGATTCTCGACGATCCCGTGAACAACTACGATGGGCGCCGAGTCTACGCTCGTGTTGTTGTATACCGTGATAAGGGCGAGTATCGAGCCCGACTGACCGGAAATCAAAGTTCCGGAGTTCTGACCTCTATGGCACGAGCAAATGGCCTTGCCATATGCCCGGATGACCGGTCACGACTTGAAGTGGGCGAGACGGCCACCGTCCAAATGCTGG
>JAAZYK010000081.1 GCA_014239685.1 Dehalococcoidia bacterium
CCATCCGGCAGTCCAAGAAGCTCAGCCGGATTCTCCTCACCCCCACCATCCACGTCTGTAGCGACCTTTGCACCGCCGGTGACGTCGATTGCGAAATGGGCGATTTCGTCCTTAATCCCTAGAAGGATCGGCACGGCGTTATCAGCCGCGTGCGTCATGATGTTGTTGTCCTGCCAGGCCAACTTTGGCTCATCCCCAACGGTCGCAAGGGGGTTCAGCCGCCAGAACGGAAGAATCCGAGAGTTTGAATTTGAAAGGCGTTCCGCTATCCACTGGTCATCCCGACGCTCCGCGTCTGCTCGGTCAAGGGGATCTCCGGCGAATATATGAGTAAATGCCAAACGGGATTGCCTTCCTGTTCGTTTTTATGACGGATTGGAGCCTGCAGATTGTACGTCCGCTCCGGGGAAGCCGCGACCCAGATTCCTCCGACTCCTGTGTTATCGTCGGTTCTTCTTGATTCTGGGTGCCCGGGGATAGTAGCCCGCGTGCTATATCACACGCCGACACGCCCGCCTCTGATTTCAACACGAAGCTCTGGGGTAACTTCCGGCCTATGTTCGTGATCGGTACCGCTGGCCACGTAGACCACGGCAAGTCGACGCTGATCGAAGCCCTGACAGGGATCGATCCCGACCGTCTACGTGAGGAAAAGGCACGGGGAATGACCATCGAACTCGGGTTCGCCTGGGTTAGGCTCCCTGGCGGTCGTGAGGTTAGCGTTGTAGATGTGCCGGGCCACGAGCGTTTCATCAAAACAATGTTGATGGGTGCAGGCGGCGTAGACCTCGCGCTATTGATAGTCGCCGCCGACGAGGGTGTCATGCCCCAGACCCGTGAGCACCTGGCGATCCTCGATCTCCTCGGAATTAAGCGCGGCATAGTGGCGCTGACCAAGAGCGACCTTGTGGAACCGGACTGGGTCGAACTTGTGACGCTTGATATCGAAGAAACACTGGTCGGCACGTCGCTTGAAAGTTCTCCTGTTCTGCCTGTATCCGCCATTACAGGCGACGGACTCGAAGAACTACTCACGACGATAGACGCAGCATTGAAGGAGATGCCGGACAAACGTGATATGGGTCGTCCCCGTCTACCGGTCGATCGCTCGTTCACCATCTCAGGGTTCGGCACCGTCGCGACCGGAACTCTGGTCGATGGAACCCTTCGTGTCGGACAAGAAGTCGAGCTATTGCCCAAGGGCCTAAAGGCCAGGATCCGTGGTCTTCAGACACACCAGACCGTTGAAGAAATCGCATTCCCCGGTACACGCGTCGCCGTCAACCTTGGCGGCGTGTCTCACGATGACGTATCGCGCGGTGATGTGTTGACTACACCGAGCTGGCTGTCCGCCGGAGACGCAATCGATGTGTCACTTAGGTTGATCCCAGATGCGCCCCGGTCGATCAAGCACAACGCGACCGTAACTTTCCACGCCGGCGCGGCTGAGACGCCAGCCCGGATAAGGCTTCTGGCGGTGGATGAGATGTCGCCTGGTGATACAAGCTTGGCGCAAATCAAGCTGCAAAACCCGATGCCTGTAGTGAAGGACGATCCCTTTGTTATTCGGGACTCCAACTACACACTCGGAGGCGGCGTCGTTATCGAGGCTCAAGCGCAGAGACACCGCCGAAAGAATCAATCGACACTTGATCGTCTTGAGACGCTGCGTCAGGGGTCGGAGGCCGACATCCTCCATAGCGCCCTAGCATCGGTCGAACCTGCAACAGCAAAGGCGCTCGCTACTGCGGCGAATCTGGACGATCAAACTATTGGAGAGCAGCTGAAAGAGCTTGTGGGTGAAGGTATTGCCGTGCCGCTTGGTAATGGCCAGAATCAGGTGTTCTACTCGTCGAGCGGCTGGGCACAGGTTGCTGGAACCGCCACGGGTGCCGTCAGCAAATATCACACCTCATTCCCGTTACGACTGGGCATGCCCCGGGAAGAGTTGAGGAGCCGACTTGAAATGCGGGCGGCAGTTTTCAATCTGGTGATCGATCAACTGGTCATAGCCTCGACCATAGTCGACGACGGAGCTACGGTGAGAATCCCGGGTCACGCGCCGGAATTCAACGACGCGGAGAAGCAGGTCGTTGATGGGTATCTGAAGGAGCTAGCCGAGAATCCTTACTCACCCCCGACCGACCGGCCAATAGACCCCGAGCTGATAGGAACGCTTGCCGAGCAGGGTGAGGTTGTAAGGGCTTCGGACGATGTCGTTTTCCTGAAATCGGCCTACGATCAAATGTTAGATGGTATTCGCCAACAGGCTGCCGAGAACGGCCAGATCACGATCACGGACGTGCGTGAAATGTTTGGGACCAGCCGGAAGTACACACTCGCCCTGCTTGAGCACCTTGATCGTCAGCAGATTACGCGTCGTGTTGGGGACGAACGGGTGTTGCGATGAGTTCAGAAAACACCGGCATAGAAGACACCCTGATTCTTGGCCTACCCTCCGCAACACAATCCGTCTCGGCATTCCACTCACTGTTACGTACCACCCAGGCTGCGATACGTGAAGCAGCGCAGAGTTCGCCGGAGGGAGCCGTGGCATTCACCTCCTCCCCGGCGCCCCAACTTGTGTTCCAGGTGATCAACATGTCCTCCGACGATATGGTGATCGAGTTCAGATTCGCAGAGCCATCCGCCAATCACGCGCCACACTCCGTGTCACCATTGGCGCTTACCGCCTTCATGGACGGGTTATCGACTTACATAAAATCAAGCCCCATTCGCACGCTGTGGGGGAACGTTCCTCCGCGTGGCGACGCAGCCCGACGGCCGGGCAACGAAAGCGCTCCACTGGACGAACGGATGGAACAGGTTGTCGCCGAACTGGAGCGGCTGGGCGACGTGTCTTTGCAGCTTGGCGAGCGGCGGATTTCACTGACACGCGGGGGGGTTGAAATTACCCCCTGAACCTCATTAGCTTTGGGGGTTAACACGCTCTAACCAGTATCAGGAGAGAGAATGGCTCTACGGACGAAAATCGGCCACATCGAGATCATCGCTATCTGTGACTTCGTGCCCCCTCCTGCGCCAACTACGGAGCCGTTCCCTGAAATCCCGATAAATGCATGGGAACCGTTCCGGGCGTCATCGCTGAACGAGGAAGGTCTATACCCGCGGAACTACGGCGTGTTTGTACTGAGATCTGATGACTTCACGGCGATCGTCGACACCGGACTTGGCCCAGGACCACATGCGGCGATGAACGGTGTCGAAGGAAAGCTGCTCGAGAACCTGGCGGCTGTCGGCGTCCAGCCATCGGACGTCGACAACGTGATAAACACGCATATTCATCCGGACCATGTGGGCTGGAACATCGTGGACGGCAAGCCGACCTTTGCACGAGCCCGATACACCGTGTCGCGTGTGGACTGGGAGCACTGGACAAGCCAGGACAACCTTGCCCCCCACGTTCGCGACAACGCGCTTCCATTGGAAGACCTCCAGGTCCTGGACCTCGTCGAGGACGATCAGGAGATATTCATAGGAATACGTACCCTGGGCACACCGGGACACACGCCCGGCCATCAGTCAATTTTAATCGAGTCAGGCGGCGCGGCTGCTGTGATCACAGGGGACGTACTGCATACACCCGCACAACTTCAGGAACCCGGATGGTCGTTCCGGGCTGACATGGACAAAGTAGCGGCGGTTGCATCCCGTCAGATGCTTATCGAGAAGGCCATTACCGATAAACTCACAGTGGCCGCAGGACACCTCCGATACGATGGGAACATCGGTCACATTGTGGAGATAGAAGGCAGTAGGTACTGGCAGGTGTTGGCAGACTGATTCCAGAAACGGAGTAGTCTATGGGAGTACGTCCAGTTCGCATAAAGGCCAGACGGGGGTAGGAAAGCATGACGAGATCGGCAAGAATCGGTCGCGTTGAGATCCTGAACATCGAGGATTACGCGCCCCCACCCTTTGACCCCCAAGTGTTCTTCCCGGACGTGCCAATTGATGCATGGGAGCCACATCGCGCCCACCATGCGCTGGATGAAAACGGCAAGTTTAGAGTCTCCTTTGGCATATTTGCACTCATCTCTGACGATTTCATTGTGCTGGTGGATACCGGAATAGGTCCGTCAGTGCCGGATATGTTCGGTGGTGGGGAAGGACGTCTTATGACCAACCTCAGAGAAGCCGGAATTCAGCCGAGTCAGGTAACGGCAGTGCTCAACACGCATCTGCATCCAGATCACGTCGGCTGGAACATGACGAATGGAGACCCTACCTTCCCGAACGCCCGATACTACTTTTCGGCCCGTGACTACGAACACTGGACAAGTGACGGCGTACTGGCGAACGCGCCTCATATTCCTACACAGGCACAACCACTCGAAGACCTTGGGCTGCTCGAACTAACCTCGGACGGCGACGAAATCGCGCACGGTATCAAATCGCTCGGGACGCCGGGCCATACACCCGGGCATCAGTCGTTCTTGATCGAATCGGACGGCGAAAAAGGGATCGTCACGGGCGACGTGATTCACTCACGAACGCAGTACACGGATCCTGAATGGTGCGCCGGAGCGGACATTGACAAGCCAACGGCCGTAGCAACCCGTAAAGCGATGATCGAACGGATCGTATCCGAGAACCTGACAGTGGCATCAAGTCACCTCGTCGTGGACTCAAACATAGGCCACGTGGTGGAGATAGAAAACAAACGTTACTGGCAGCCACTGTGAGCGGGGCAGGACGCCCCCATCTGGGATGACTGTCGGGCCGTAGAAACCCTCTTGATGGCATCCGGCACCTCGGGCCCAGGCTGACAGGACCGAGTGCTACTGATGACCATATGTATCAGCGATCACACCACCCTTGAGCGTATTCCCATATTCGCTTCTGTACGTTCCCGCCTACTCCCCGATAAGCGTCTCTCGAACCGCTGGCGCCTGAACATTCCATCCCTTTGGTGGCCGCGGGTAGGTCTTCCAGTCAGCGGCGTTTGTGACCTCAGTCACCGTGTCCAGCACTACAAAGGTTGGGCCATCTTCGTTCAAAATGGCCGGTAGTTCGCTCGCGAATTCCTCGACGTTGTCGAACTGGACCACCGATACATACCCGGCGGCCTTTGCCATACCAGGAAGATCGCCGCGTTCCTCACTTGGAATCGGCTGCCCACCGGTCAGAGCGTACACGTCGTTCGCGAGCAGAATGTGCACTAGGTTTTTTGGTGCCTGTTTGCCAACCGTGACAAGCGAACCGAGGTTCATGAGTAGTGAACCATCGCCATCAAAAATAACTACGTTTTTCTCCGGCTGGGCGAGCGCCACACCAAGGCCGACAGATGACGCTTTGCTCATCGAACCAACCGGCAGATAAAGATCGTCCGGCTCTGACACGTCCGCAAACGCCATAATCGATGTCTCCGCCAAGAGGACGATAGCCTTGGGGTCCTCGTTCTTCACGGCCCGCATTGCGTCTCGCATTTCGATCACGGCGGCATGTCCTCTTTCTTCGTTGGCAATATTTCGATGGCTTAAGTGGGCCAAGTTCCTGCGCAAGGTCAACCGGTGGCTGAATTCTAAGTGCGCATCGGATCCCGCCGCGCGTCTCCCTCATCCAGATACTGTGTATTCCCTACTCGGGATGTCCGCACGATTTGGTGGTACTCGCTTTTAAACACTGTGCGACGCATAGTGTGGTGTTCTACGCGCACCTCAACTTCGTGCTGCCCGGGCCCTCCCTCGAGCGCCTCTGTAAGTGGACGACCGTCCATGTGCTCAGCGCCCGGCAATCCCAGCAACTCAAGAACGGTTGGGGCGAGGTCAACGTTCCCGGACGGTATCTCGTTTAGTAACCCGGATTTAAAACTGGGACCGCCCGCAATCATAGTGTTGCGCAACTCATGTGGGCTCATCGAACCGTGCTGGCCCGCTCCGGGAGCGCCGCCGGCGGAGAAGGCGTGACCGGGAACACCTTGCTCGTTATTGTCGTGATTCCATACAAACGACATCGCCAGATCCGGCGCACGCGTGCCATCACCACCGGCAAGATCCATGGGAAGCGTTCCTGTGATATTCCCTGCCGCCGACGACGAAAGTAGGGCGCCACACCAGGGCTGGATCATCAACCAACGTGCCAGACGCTCGACCGTAGTCGGGTCCAACGGGTTTGTGTAGAAGATAACCGAGCCCCCGTTGGGCGCCACGACCACGCCGTTGTCCCCTGACCTCGGGAACCCAGCGTCCCGGACCATCGCCTCTACCGGGATCACTTCCGTGATGGTCGAGTAGCCATGGTCCGAGAGGACGATTACGTCAGTATCTTCAAGTCGTTCGTTTTCGTCCAACCAGTCCAGGATACGTCCGAACTCCGTATCAGCCATCAGCAACGCCTGTTTACTCAGATCAGAGTTGACGCCGTCACGGTGCTGTGATTTGTCTGGCTCTGACGACCATAAGAGCGTGACGTCGGGCTGTCGTTCCGGGATCACGTAGTCGGTGACAATCCGGCCCGCATGTTGCACCCGGGCCGAGTTCGGGTACGTCTCATCCGGCCAATCGCCGAATTTATCGACGATCTCTGAATGCAGATCGTACGGGAGACAGAACTCGGGATGGATGGTCGCACCGTTCGAGTGCTCGGGGTGCGGATTGTGCACGAATGCGTTGCCCGAGGTTCCGACTCCGACTGCGACGTATTGTTTCCCGTAGTGCGTCAATATCTCTGCAAGGGGCGGCGACAGCAGAACTGGCCTGTCTGATTCCTCAGACAGGCGCTTAAGGCCTGGTTCGAGAACGGGAAACAGTTCGCCCGGGTCCAACTCTCGCATCACCATTGTATTTGCGGCGAGGCCGTGACCTCCGGGATAGCGGCCGGTAACCATGCTTGCTGCGTTGATGCGGGTGACCGTTGGGAAGACTGGGTGATGCTTCTGAAATCGAACACCCGAGTCCGCAAATGCGGACAGGCGTGGCATGAGTTCCGGGATGACTTGAGACGGCTGCAGACCGTCAAAGACCATGATGAATATCTGAGTCACTTGTCCTCGCTGACTGAACTAATACCCGAGTTCGTGGAGTCGTTCGTCGTTTATCCCGAAGTGGTGCGCTATCTCGTGAACCACGGTGACCTGCACCTGATAAATCAGGTCTTCTTCGTTTTCAGCGATCCCCTCAAGCGGCCGTTGGAAAATGGTGATCTTGTCCGGGAGCACCATGCCGTAGCTTTCCCGATCGGTCAACGCCACACCTTCATACAACCCCAGAAGGGTGTCCCGCGGTGAGAGATTGTGGTACCGGCGCTGTTCCTCCGTGGGCCAGTCGGCAGCGACGATTCCGACGTTATCCAGCCGGTCCAGAAACTCAACCGGCAGGCCTTCGATTGCCTCAGCGACGAGCGCTTCAAATATATCTTGGGAGATCGCATGCATTCTTAATTATGGCTCTGTGAACTCAACGCGAAGCGCCGACTGTTTTCCGCGCTTTTTTCATAAGGTCCATGTTCTTTTTGTCCGGGCCGCCTTTTTTGAACCCCGGGACCTCTAGATACATTGGTACGTTGGCAAACGCCGGGCGCGACATCATCAACTCGAATCCCGCCGTACCGATCTCACCCTCGCCAATATTGTCGTGCCTGTCTACAGCAGATCCGAGTGGCCGCATCGAATCGTTGGCGTGGATGGCGCTAAGTCGATCAAGTCCAATCTCTTTGTCGAACTCTGCCAGCATCTCATCTAGCTTCTCGGCGTTGTTCAACTCATATCCAGCGGCCCACGCGTGCTGTGTATCCAGACAGACGTGAAGGCGCTCACTGCCGACCCTCTCTATGATCGCCCCGAGCTCAGAGAACTTTGAGCCAATGTGGTCGCCAGCGCCGGCACTGTTCTCCAACATCAACAGAGCATCCCCCGGGGCGGCGTCAAAAACTTTCTTCACGCCTTCTACGAACTGATCGAGAACAGCCTCAAATCCAACACCTCGATGGCTAGCCGGATGAAAGATGACGCCCAGTGCGGCACAGCGTTCGGCGGTCTGCAAGTGGTTTGTCAGCGACTCTATGCTGCGCTCTACGAGCGCCTCGTCCTGTGACCCCAGCGAACACAGGTAGATGCCATGAAATACAGTCGGTCCCATGCCCGCTTCTTCAGACGCCTCTTTGAATCTCTCGACGAGCATATCTTCCGGAGCTTTGAATCTCCACGCACGAGGGGAGGATGCGAATATTTGCATCGCTTCAGCTCCTATGTCCACAGCGCGACCGACTGCCTTCGGGAGTCCCCCTGCCGCGGACACGTGTGCGCCGATATACATATTCTTCCCTCTCGGTTCGAACTGCGCCGAGGCCAGCGTAGTACGGGGGTGTATTTCGCGATTCAAGAAGTCCGGCCATTATGCCGGTGCGACATCGGTGTGTGACCGGGTTAATACAAGGCGCTGCCCTTGATCTTTGGATAACCAAGTCCTTGATCCCATTTATGTTCCAGAAAAGGATGAACCCTCTGCTGGAAGGAAAGTCACACGTGCATAAAGGGTGAGAGGGCCAACCATCGCTATCAAGCGTTCAGTCTGATTGTTGTTACCCAGAACGTTTAGCCCCTAACCGTCTGGTTGGCCCAGGAACCTCACGTTGAAGGCGACTTGGCCAGTCTGGTGAGGACGGACACAGACACACCTGAGCGCCCGTTACACGCAAAACCTAAATCAGGTTCAGGATGACAGTTTGAATTCTCGGACCGCAGGTTATGACCGGCTCGGGATGACCCGAGCCGTCCCGCTAAGCTCTGGCTAGGTCGCCTCGACCGGCCGACGACGTCCGAGAAATCCTCGTTCTTCCCAAAAGACCAGCACCTGCGCAGCGATAAAGACCGAGCTGTAGGTTCCAATCACCACACCGGCGAGCCGGACCAGCCGACCGCGCGCCGCGCCGTTTTCCAGCTGGAACGGTTGGATATGATCGTCGAGGATCGCAGCGGGCGTATTACCG
>JAAZYK010000082.1:0-2232 GCA_014239685.1 Dehalococcoidia bacterium
GCTGATTACATCAAGATTGTCGCCACGGGCGGCAGCACAATCACTTCGAATCCCCTACTCCCCTCGTACTCCGTCGCAGAGTTACGTGTAGCAACGGATGAGGCACATAGATTCGGAAAGCTGACCGCCGCCCACTGCGCCTCTGCACAGGGCGTCCAGAACTGTCTGGACGCCGAGGTGGACATGATTGTCCACTGCGTGTTCGAGGACGCTGAGGGACGATACGAATACCGGCCGGACCTTGTGGATCGGCTTCTTGAAGCGGACGCGTGGGTGAACCCAACGTTGTACGTAGTTCAGGCAGGAATAGAGAGATTGTCCGAGCGCGTGGCGTCGGCAGGCGAAGATAATTCTGTGATGCAAGAGGCGCTTGATCAACGGAGACGTGGGTTGGACAACCGTATAGAGGCGTGCGGCAAGATGATGGAGGCCGGGGTGCGAATGACCGCTGGCTCCGATTCTCCATGGGGCGACTATGCGCCGGGGGAGTTCGTTAATGAGGTCTTGATGCTGGCGGGTGCGGGTTTGTCCACTGCCGATGCGCTAGCGTCGGGCATGTCCGGCGCGGCTGACTCGATCGGCATGGGCAATATATCCGGCCGCCTGGTCACCGGAAGGTCCGCCGATCTTCTAGTGGTTGGCGGGAATCCTTCACACGATTTGAAGGCTCTATGGGACGTGATCGATGTGTATCAGGATGGTGTTCGTGTAGAACGAGGGGTTATGTGAGAAACACTCCAGATGTGATCGTCGTAGGGGCCGGTGCGGCTGGAGCTTCGGTTGCCTACGAGTTGATCAAACGCGGCGTCAGCGTCACGATGATCGAGCGTGATTCGGTAGCCAGTCACGCGAGCGGTTTTGCGTACGGTGGATTGTTTCCGACGATGGGCGCTGGTATTCCCGGCCCAGCGTTGCAGCACGCCAAACGTGGGATTTCACTTCATAAACGGCTGGCACCTGAGCTGGAAGACCACACCGGGATTGATATCGAACTCCGAGCGGTGCGGTCTATCGATCTGGCCGTAGACGAAGTTGGGTACAAGAAACTTCAAGAGTCTCTCGCCTGGCAGGCCGAAGAAGACCTTGAGGCCGATTTGCTTGACATAGAAGGCGTCCGATCCGAGGAACCTTCGTTGACCGGTGATCTGACCGGTGGGCTGGTGCAACGGAGTCATTTCGAGGTCGATTCGTACAAGTACACGCTCGCGCTTGTGACGGCTTTTGAGCGCGCCGGTGGTGCACATGTACCGGGTAACGTGGTCGGGTTGCTTAGGGACGGAGAACGTGTGACCGGTGTGCGACTTGGGAACGGATCAGAGATCCCTGGCGGCTCCGTGGTACTGGCAACCGGTCCGTGGTCGGGCGATGGAAGCGAGGGCCTTCCCCATTTTCCGGTGAAACCCAGGAAGGGAGAAATTCTCCGATTGAGATTTCCGGGGCGGGATTTCGTCCACCGTGTTTCTCTGGGTGGGCACTACATCGCACGGAAGTCGGACGGCCTAGTCTGGGGCGGATCTACCGAGGAAGACGCTGGGTTCGATGACAGGCCTACGTCTGCCGCCCGGGATTCAATCATGGCGGGCATCCTTGCATTAGCGCCATCGTTAGAGAGCGCCGAGATCGTGCAACACACGGCCTGCCTTCGACCGGTATCGTCGGACGGCATGCCGATCCTCGGGGCATTGCCGGGCTACGACGGTCTGTTTGCAGCGAATGGCGCAGGCAAGAAAGGAATTCTCCTCAGCCCGGTGATGGGCCGAATGGTGGCGGGGGCGATCACAGGTCAAGTGGGCCGTGACGCGATCCCCGTCGAATTTGCCGCCTCACGATTTTCGTACGTGTAGTTGGACAGTCGTGGGTTGTCATCCACACTCAACGCGGTCATCCAAAAAAGCTTTCGGCAAAGAATATGGCTGTTGGATGACGTCCGTATGGCAGACCTATTCGCGCTCAACTAACGAGGAGGTTATGGCTGGGTGATCAGATGCGTTATCTGTGGAGTTCGGGCAACCCTGAGCCGTTAGGTATTCGGTTCCTGAACAATTCCAATTCCACTCATTGAGCTGTGTAACCGCCGTCCACACTTAGCGCCGTGCCGGTCACAAACGATGCTTCGTCTGATGCTAGGAAAAGGGCGCAATTGGCGATCTCGATCGCCTCAGCGAGCCGACCCATCGGGTGTGCCTCTTCCATCCGTGCCAGTAATTCCGGGTTTTCGCGCAGTCCCGTTGT
>JAAZYK010000082.1:2242-8846 GCA_014239685.1 Dehalococcoidia bacterium
CCGTGTGGGCGAAGCCGGGACAGAGTGCGTTAACCCGTATGCCCTCCCGGGCCGTCTTGACCGCAAGGTCCCGCGTGATCTGAAGTACGGCACCCTTGGAATGTGCGTACGCGCTGAATCCGTCTCCGAGCCATTCGGTGCGTCCAACGAGTCCATAAATCGAGCTCAGGTTGATAATCGACCCGCCACCCGATTTCCGCATTGCTTCGACACCGATCCGACAAGGCAGGAGTGTGCCGCTCACATTTATGTCCATCACCCATTGCCACGTCTGGTCCGTGTCGTAATCTGCGGGAGCGCCACGATCAGATACACCCGCCGAGTTGACCAGTATGTTCAGTCCTCCGAACTCCCCGACAACGGCGTCAACAACTCTTTCCACATCTGAACGGCTCGTCACGTCTGCTTGCAGCGCGATCGCCCGCCCACCCGCGTCCTTGATACGTGCAGTTACAGATTCAGCAGTATCGGCGTTCAGGTCACAGACACCGACCGCCGCTCCTTCTCTGGCGAACAACTCGGAAGAGGCCTGTCCGATGCCGGAGCCCCCACCGGTGATCAGAGCAACCTTGTTCTCTAGTCGCATGGAGCGTCCTTTCTCAAGAATGTGCGAGGCCGATCCATACAGAGTACGAATTCCCGGGATCTGGCCTATGGTTCAAAAAGTGAACTATCCAAGACTGACCTGTTGAGGCATCGTAAAGATGGGGTGATTGCCGGTCAACGGAAAGCACCTGTCAGCTGTGAATCCGCGTATCATCCTTGGTGATGGCTTCCCAACCCGATAACAGCGCGCCGGAACGCCCCACGTATCCGTTCGTTTACGCGCACACCTTCAGACGGCTGTACGCGGCGGTTGTGGACATCGGGCTGCTTCTAATTATCATCGTGACGGTACGTTGGGTCACCGGCGGCAACGCCTTTACCGGATCAAACACCGCGCCCCAGGACATTTTCATCCTGCTGGGTTACCTGATCCTCTTCACCGGAATCAAAGGGCAGACGCCAGGCAAGATGGTCGCAGGCATCATCGTCGTGGACGATGAAGGTCATGTGCCGGGGGTTGCGGTCGCCATACCCCGAGAGATGGTTGGAAGACTGATCGCGAGCGCAACTCTAGGATTGGGGTTGGCGTGGATTTCACTCGACCCGAAACGCCAGGGATGGCATGACAAGATCGCCGGAACGTATGTCGTGATGAAGTCAACACCCGTACGCCCCAAACGGCCCGGGCTCAATGGATATAGCCCCGGAGATTCTCGCGGGAAGCGACCGGCCAAACAACGCCCATGGCGGTTCCGCCGCAAAGACTAGTCACTCCGTAGTAATTTTGAAACCGTTGCTGCAACTGCGCCCGGAAAGGCCGTGTACTCAAGTCCAAGTTCTCTGCTGGCACGCCCACCATCGAACTTCGCAGAACCGATACGCAAAACCCGGAGGGATGTGACCGGCGATCGTTTTCGTCTCGCCCAGGAAACGAACGACCATGCCCACGCCCCGGCGATTGCAAGCCAGTCCGGCAGGTGCACCCTCGGAGGCCGACGGCCCGAAGCGGCGGCCAACTCAAAGAAGAACTCCGCGATTGTGACCGTAGGTTGGGCAAGAATGTAACGCTGCCCGCTCTCCCCCCGTTCCAACGCAAGCAGACTACCGCGGGCCACGTCGTCCACGTACACAAGCGGCATAGGACGGTCGGCGAATGCGATTATCGGAATACGGCCACGGACGAAAGCGTTGATTAGCTGCACGAAGTGACGGTCACCCGGCCCAAAGACGATCGCAGGATTGACCGTAACGACATGGAGTTCGCCAGCTGCGGCGATGACCAGTTCACCTGACTCGAATTTTGAGCGCCCGTATCCCGGCTTCCACGGACCGTGCGGTTCGGTAAACTCATCCGCACGAAGCCCCGGTTCTGCACCCAGCGCAGCGATGCTGCTTAGATGGAGAAATCGACGGACTCCCGACCTAAGTGCCGCGTTCAGAACATTCCTAGTCCCTTCCACGTTAATGCGATCGAAGTCGTCCAGATCCCAGTGGAACGGATCAACCAACGCCGCACAGTGATACACATCGGTGCAACCGCCTATGGCCGCGGTCATCGACGCTATATCGGTCACATCACCAAAGACTATTTCAGCGCCCAGCGCTTCCAGTTCCAATGCAGCAATAGACCGTCGACGCACGAGCACACGCACCCGGTCTCCTCGTTTCATGAGAAGGCGTGAAATAGCACCACCAACCATCCCCGTCCCTCCGGTTACGAGAGCCATACGGTCGGCAAATGAAGTTGGCGATTCTCCGGGACATGACGACATCTCGGCTCCATTGAGGGTGATCGGGTTAGCGGACTTATAATAGCCGCCGCTCCGGTTAAGTAAGGCACCACGCACTCACTCTCGCAAAGGATCACCGATGGCAGTTTCTGAAGCGGTACGCGGCCAGTTGGAAGGAGCATCGTGGATTCGCCGGATGTTTGAAGAAGGAATTCGCCTTACGGCGGAGCATGGCGCCGAGAACGTGTTCGATCTCAGCCTCGGCAATCCCTTGCTCGAACCGCCCCAGGAGTTCAGAGACCGGCTGCTCGAACTAGCCCGAGACGAAGCACCAAACACGCACCGTTACATGCCGAACCCCGGTTTTCCGGAGGTACGCGCTGCCGTTGCGAAAAGCCTCGCTCGGGAGTCCGGCGTTGCCCTGGACGGCGGCGACATCATCATGACCAACGGCGCGAGCAGCTCGTTAAATACCATCCTGCGCGCTCTGTTGGATCCGGGCGACGAGGTGGTGATCCTGACGCCTTTCTTTGTGGAGTACGTCTACTACATAAGCCACAACAACGGCGTTCACAAACTTGTGGGTTTCAAGGACGGCTTCATGCCGGATATGGACGATCTTGAAGCGAAGATTTCACCACGTACCAAAGCCGTCATGATGAACTCCCCAAACAACCCGACTGGCGTGATTTACCCGGAATCAGTAGTTGCTGAAATCGGCAAACGGATCGGCGACGCAGAGGACAGGTTTGGTACCGAGATTGCGCTAATCACGGATGAGCCTTACCGCAAGTTGATTTACACGGATGAATCTTACCCGTTCGTTTTCAAGCATCATCCCCGGACAATCGTCGCATCCTCACACTCAAAGGATTTGGGTTTGGCAGGAGAGCGCATCGGCTACATCGCCATCAACCCAGACTACCCGGACAAGGGCGAGATGATGGAGGCCATGGTGTTCTCACTACGAACGCTCGGGTTCGTAAACGCTCCGGCACTTATGCAGCGCCTGGTCGCCGGACTCCAGGACGTCACGGTGGACGTGTCCGAGTACCGTAAAAAACGTGATTTCATCTACGACGCGCTAACCGATATCGGTTACGACGTCGTGAAGCCGGGTGGAGCGTTTTACCTGTTCCCGAAGTCGCCGCTTGAGGACGATGTGGAGTTTGTACGGACGCTCCAGGAGAAAATGGTCCTAGTCGTGCCGGGCAGCGGATTCGGTGGTCCGGGCTACTTCCGGCTGTCGTTCTCCGTGCCGGATAGAGTGCTGGAGGGTTCTCTTAACGGCTTCAGAGAAGCGCTTGCGGAGGTGCGGGCGCAGTAACAGACGTGTCTGGACTACATAGGGGCATAGGGTAAACCACCCCCATGCGATTCCAATCGACCTGATAATCCTTGCGATAACACCTTGACGGAGGGCACATCATGAAGCTCTCCAAAGACGCGGTTGTATCACTACTAACTCCCGGCTCCCACGACCGGATTTCGATCCGTTCGTGCACCCTCCTATTCCTCTTGCGGAGGGGACAGGGGCGATCCAGACTCAGGGTACTTGCGCTGCAATTTTTTGTGATCAACCCGTCCGTCCATATCGTTGGCAATCGCGACATTGCATTCCACCTCATCCACGGTTCGCATACCGACGAGAGCCACGTTAACGAGCGGGTTAGACAGTACGAACTGCAAGAGATGCGGCGTGAAGTCGAAATCGTCGTTCGGCCTCACCGCGGTAACCCATTTTTGGAAGATCCCAGAGGTCAGGGTACGCATCGTCACAACGCCCACGCCCATCTCTCGGGCCTCGAACAGGCTGCCAAAGGGGCGCGTCCATTCAGCCGGGTGCTGGTGGAGCAGGTTGTAGCTGATCTGCATCACGTCAAAGCGCCCCAAGCCGATAAACCGGAAGACGGCGGCGTTATTGTCCTCACTTGTAAATCCGACGAAGCGCGTCAAACCCTCGTTCTTGAGCTGTTCTAGTTGTTCCAACGTTCCGTCGATCGCGAGGATCTCGTCAGCTTGATCCGATGTGTACGAGTTACCGTGGACCTGGACAAGGTCGACATGGTCGGTGCGGAGCAACTTGAGGCTTTCCTCTACGGACGCTCTGGCATCCTCAACATCCAGTGAGACTTTGGTCGCAATAAAAACGTCCTCTCGGACACCCTCCAGCGCTTCGCCATAGATCGACTCCCCTTCCCCACCGCCATAACCTGGCGCGGTATCGAAGTAAGTGATTCCTAATTCGACAGCCCGTTTAATCGCCGACACAACGCGTTCGCGATCGGTATCACGTGATGGGTCGTAGTCCTCCAGATACTGGGCCAGTCCAGCAGGCGCGCCACCGAAGCCCAGTCGACTGACCTCCACGCCCGTGCTGCCTAGTTGCGTCGTCTCCAATAAGGCCTGCTTTCCTTTTGATTGGCTATAGAGTGGATTTCCGGGACATCGCTCGCAGCAATCGGGTCATCGCGTCAACGGTTCTTTCAGACCTGACCCGGTGATCGGAATCAACACCCGGGCATCTTCTGATATCGAGCCGTTTGCGACCATCCCTTCCAGTCCGGCAAATGCCGCTGCGGAAGTGGCCTCGCAAAAAATGCCCGCTTCAGCAGACAATCGGTTCTGCCAGCGCAGCATCGCGTCGTCATCAACAGCTATGGCAGATCCATCGGATAGCTTGATCGCGTCCACGCACTGCTGCAGCCGAGGCGGTTGTGATACGGATATTCCACTTGCGACGGTCTTCAGTTCTGCATCAAACCGCCATTCCTCGTCGTTCAATGCGGCCACCAATGGGCGCACCGCTGAAGCCTGCACCCCATGGAGGACCGGGGCGGAACTAATGCGTTCAGACGCTCTCAACTCCTCAAATCCTTTGAACATTCCAATCAATAGAGAGCCGTTACCAACCGGAACGACGATATCGGTAATCGAGGCAGCGTCGGAACCCACTATCTCGTAAGAGAACGACTTCATTCCTTCAAGGAAGTAAGGGCTCAGGTTGTGCGACAGGTACGGCAGTGAGTGCTCCGCCACGTACGAAACAGCGGCGTCTGTAGCCGCCTGTCGTGGGCCAGACGTCGGGTGCAGGATCGCGCCGAATATGCCGATCTGATCGACTTTGCCTTGGGCCGCGCTATCCGGGAAAAAGACGTGCGCTGTGATCCCCGCAGCGGCGGCGTATGCCGATAGAGATGCGCCGGCGTTGCCGGACGAGTCTTCCACGAATTCTGTAACCCCGGCCTCCAGCGCTGCAGAAACCAGCACGGCAGACCCGCGGTCTTTAAACGATCCGGTCGGTGCCATCATTTCCAGTTTGGCCCACAGCCCACGGATGCCAAGCGATCGAGCTACCGACGGCAAAGCCACCAGTGGCGTGTTGCCCTCTCCCAGCGACATCCGTTCTGAGATCCGGGCAAGTGGGAGACGAGGCGAGTATTCGTCGGCCGGTTCGTCGTACGACACGTCCATCACCGATCTACACGATGCACAGGCGAGTTCGGTTATCCGGGCCGGTTGTGTTGCGCCACACGAGACGCATCGAAAATCAAACGACATTGGCATCAAACGAGTGGATTGAAACGGGCGTTGGAGTTGGCCGGACCCCCGCTCAGGCCTGCCGGGACCCCATCGGCTCTCCAGCAAGCAGCGC
The DNA here is from genome assembly GCA_014239685.1 of Dehalococcoidia bacterium. Lineage (GTDB taxonomy): Bacteria > Chloroflexota > Dehalococcoidia > Lucifugimonadales > Lucifugimonadaceae. The sequence continues at coordinate 8,174 of JAAZYK010000082.1, forward strand.
CGGTCATCAGGCCACGTTCATGGTCAATCAAAATTCCGTTCATGCCTCCGGCGACGTTGGCGACACGCAGAACGGGATGGCCGAGCCCGGACATCCCGGCACTCGGCCCCTCACCGAACCCTTGTTCAAGCTCGACTGCCTGCCCCTGCGTCCACAAACGCGGCGCTTCTACCGCTTCTTGAAGAGCCATGCCGTGATCGATCACGTTCATGATCGCTTGCATAACCGATCCAAAGATACGAACTCCACCCGGAGTGCCGATGCCGAGGAGAGGTTTCCCGTCCCGGCTGACGATGGCAGGCGACATGCTGCTCACAACCCGCTTGTTAGGCAGCACCGAATTCGGATTTCCCGGGTGCGGGTCGAACATAGCCTGCGTGTTGTTGAGCAGGATACCGGTGCCGGGGACAGTTACCTTGGAACCAAATACCTCGTTAATCGTCTGCGTCATGGAGACCATGTTGCCCTCGTCGTCGGCGGTGGTCAGGTGCGTAGTGTTTTCCGATTCTGAGGTCTGTGTACCGGCACGCTGTTCACTAGCACACTGCGCATCTATCTCTGCAGCCCGCTGACCTGCGTAATTTTTGGAGGTCAGCCAGTCGAGCGGTATCTCGGTGGTGGCCGGGTCGCCTAGATACTCAAATCTGTCTGCAAAAGCGATCTTGAGTGACTC
>JAAZYK010000083.1 GCA_014239685.1 Dehalococcoidia bacterium
GCCAACCACGCCACCATCGGAGCCACATGCTCGGGAGCACGTGTCAGCACACCGTTTGGTGGTTGCATCTTTCCTTCCTGTCGCATCGCACGTGTAGTGTCCGGCACACTCGCCGTCATCCGGGTGTCTCCGCCCGGCGAGATAGAGTTTGCCGTGACGCCGTACTTGGCGAGATCACGGGCGACAACCCGGGTGAACCCGGCAAGGCCGTCTTTCGCTGCGCCATAGTTGGCTTGTCCGGACGCCCCAAAGAGCCCCGACACAGAACTGAAAGTGATGATGCGTCCGCTCTTCTGCTGGCGGAACAGGATACTGGCGGGTCTTACGATGTTGAATGTGCCCTTGAGGTGGACAGCTATAACGGCGTCCCACTCTTCTTCGGTCATGTTGAACACCATGCGATCTCGCAAGATGCCGGCGGGGGTCACGACGATGTCCAGCCGCCCAAACTCGTCCAGCGCCTGCTGAACCAGCTGGTCACCGGTCTCAAACTTTGTCACGTCGCCATAGTTGGCGACTGCCTGCCCGCCGTTTTCACCGACCTCGTTTACAACCTGCTGGGCAGGCGTATTGTCGAGACCTTCACCATCAAGCGATGCGCCGATGTCATTAACGACTACCCGCGCACCGAGACTGGCGAGTTTCAGTACAACTCCCCGTCCGATGCCCCGACCGCCACCTGTAACGATGGCGACTTTACCGTCTAACCTCGCGTTGTTTTCTTCTGTCATTTTTATTGGTTCCTCTTAAAAGTGCCCGAAGTATCTGGAAATATTGAGAAATTTATGGATGCCGGGCGATTAGAACTTCGCCGGTTCCAGAGTTAGGCCCTGGACGATGTGCTTCGGGACGAGGTCCTGTAGTTGATCGGTCGTCCACTCACCGCCCGGGTTGAAAATCGTGCGCGCCGGTCGAGGCTGCGACCAGAGGGCGACCGTGCCGCCTGACACGTAGAAGTGCTGGCCGTTAACGTCCGCCGCGTAGTCGGAAGCAAGGTACGAGACGAACGGTGCTATGTCCTCTGCGTCTCCGGCCCCACGTTCCAGATGGTTACTCATCCCCAGGTTAAGGGAGGCACGATCAGGCCTGGCGTCCGGGATGGTGGCGATCATTCGGGTTTGTGCGGCCGGTGAGATGGCGTTCGCAGTTGCGCCGTATCTGCCGAGGTCCCGTGCCACAACCTTGGTGAATCCGGCGATGCCCGCCTTGGCCGCGCCGTAGTTTGCCTGGCCCGGGCTGCCGGTCAGTCCACTGCCTGAGGAGAAGGTGATAACGCGGCCTGAGCGCTGCTGGCGAAACAGGATTCCGGCGTGCTTGACAACGGTGAACGTGCCTTTGAGGTGGACGTCGATCACGGCGTCCCACTCGGCCTCAGTCATGTTGAAGATCATTCGGTCACGAAGGATTCCGGCCGGTGTGACGACGATATCTATCCTTCCGAATTCATCGACCGCCTGCTGAACCATTCGCTCTCCACCGGCCATTTCGGTGACGGAATCCGTGTTGGCAGAGGCCTGTCCACCGGCGGCTCTAATGCCAGCCGCGACTTCGCCCGCAGGGCCGTCATCGGGCGTAGTGCCGTCAACGTTCACACCAAGGTCGTTTACGACCACCGACGCGCCGTATTCGGCAAGTGACTCGGCGATGGCTTTTCCGATACCGCGTCCGGCGCCGGTAACAAGGGCCACTTTGCCTTCTAATACTCGTTCTTCGTCTGTCAACAAGATTGCTCTCTCCTCGGGAGCCCGGTTCTCTTAGCGTCTACTGGCCCGGGCGAGATCTGGATTGCATTTGTGGTGCTCCGGATTGGAGCGATTTTATTGCTTAGCTCCCCGACATCGGCAGCGACACGATCGCCTTGCCCGGCGTCGTGGCCTTGCCGGCGCCGTTGTAGAGTGCGATCTCGCATTCGACGATGCCGACGCCGTCTTCGACGCGTTTGTCCGTAACGGTCCCACTACAGACGAGATCCTCGTTCGGGATGTCCATCGCCCGATACGATACGGAAAGCTTCTTCAACTGGCCGTTTGGGCCCATCCAATCCGTAACCAGCTGTCCAAGAAACGCGTTCTTCAAAGCGCCGTGGATGATGATGCCGGGCAAGCCGTTATTTCGGGCGAAACCGTCGTCGTAGTGGATCTGGTAGTAGTCGCCAGAGGCTCCAGCGTACTTGACCAGTTGCTGTGATGTAGCGTTTTTGGAAAGCGGCGAGACTTCGTCGCCGACGTTCACGTCTTCGTAGTAAAGCTGAGACACCGCTATTCCTCTTCTGCTGGCGTTGCGTAACTTATGCCGGTGGTGCGCTGAGTTGCAGCCAGCTGGCCGAGCTGATTCACGTACCGGGTTTCGGCCGTCGTAAACAGCATCGTACCGAGACGGCCTTGCCGCTCTGTGAGATCCACGATGGCCTTGGTGACCGTGATTCTGTCGCCTACCCTGATCGGCTCAAAGAACTCATACTCGCTGCCGCCGTCCAAATTGTTCGGGAACGGCCTAGGGAATTCGCTCTTCGCTTCACCCGCTATAAGAGATCGCAGGAAGGTCGGCGGTGCGACTATCCCTCCGTAAGGACCGCTACGAGCGGCCGCTTCATCCTGAAATAGCGGATTAGAGTCTCCAATCGCCTGTGCAAACTTGATCACGGCGCCCTTTTCGACGTCGTAGGTGATCGGGTCGGATTCAACATCGAGATGTGCACGCATCTCATCGGAAATGACGGACTCGTCAGGCACGCATTCAACTCCAGTGACCCCAACAGAGATCGGGGGCGCGTTACGTTCGTTTCAAGTGTGGCCGGAGTTTAGGAGAGCGTCTAGGGTGCGTCAAGGAACGCGTCGCCCAGTTCAGGGTCCTCGAGTTTGGCCTTTGTAGAATCCCCAGGCTCGACCTTTTTCAGACCGCTGAATGCAGCCATCAATTTCTTGAGGCCATTGCCGTTACCGAATGCGACCGTCACCTCCGTGTCGCCGCCCGTTTCGATGGCCTCGATAACAATGCCGTCTCCAAAAGTGTCGTGGAATACGCGGTCGGCAACCCTATAGTCGCCTCTCTGGGCGGCTCTTACTTCCAGCGGAGTCGCGGTGCTGCGTTTTCCAACAGCTGAATCGTAAAACCGTCCCGTGACGTTCCGCGTGGGTGCCACCTTGCGGACCGTGTTTGAGTTGCGGCGTATAGAGACGGTCTCTACGCACGCCAACGGTATCTCGTCGAGGAAGCGTGACGGCATCATGGCGCCGCGTGATCCCCGAAACCCCCTCTGGAATGCGTGGAACATATAGAGACGTTTGCGTGCCCGAGTCATGCCTACATAGCAGAGTCGACGTTCTTCTTCTAAATCGGCGCCGCTCTCCAAGGATCGAGAGTGCGGAAGCAGCCCTTCTTCCATACCAATCATGAACACGGCGTCGTACTCGAGCCCTTTTGCCTGGTGAAGCGTTATAAGGGTGATGGCGTCTTCGCCCTCTTCCAGCGAATCGATATCCGAGACCAGCGCGACATTCTCAAGAAACTCGATAAGCCGTTCACGCGGTTCCGGGCCCTCAAAATTAGATGCCGAGCCGCGTAGCTCCAAAATGTTGTCCCAGCGTTCCTCACCGCGCTCTTTGTCTTCCTGAACAAGACGCTTGTAGCCACTCCGTTCGAGTGTCAGGTCAAGTAGCTCCACCGCGGACAGGATGATGCTTTGCTCTATAAGCCGCTCGATCAGATCAGCGAAGGCCCGCACGGACTTTACGGCCCGCGGGTTTAGTTGCCCAAACAGTCCTTGTTCTTCGTCATCCACCTGCAGGATTACGTTGAGCATGGAAGTACCGCGGGACCGAGCAACCGCTCGTATAGCATCGACGCTGCGTGGGCTGATACCACGTGCCGGCACGTTGACGATTCGCTCAAGCGCAGCGTCATCAGATGGGTTCACGGTCAAACGGAGGTAGGCGACGGTGTCACGGATCTCTTTCCGTTCATAGAACTTGGTTCCGCCGACGAGTTGGTAAACGACACCGTACCGGTTGCATGCCGCTTCCATGGCACGGGACTGTGCGTTAGTGCGATACATGACGGCGATCTCTTGTCGATCGAACTCATCCTCCTCCACCAACCGGTTGATTTCCTGGAGCACCACTCTTGCCTCTTCGTCCTCGTCGTACGCCTCGCCGACGGTGACAGGTTTGCCCTTATCGTTCTCGGTCCATAGATTCTTCTTGAGGCGTTCGTCGTTGTTTGCGATCACGCCGGACGCGGCTTCGAGGATAAGCTGGGTGGAGCGGTAACTCTGGTCCAGAGTGACGGTGACGGCGTCCGGATACACGGTCTGGAAGTCAGTCAGGTTCCGGATATCGGCGTGACGCCAGGAATAGATCGACTGGTCGGGGTCGCCCACGACGCATATGTTCTTGTGCTTGGCGGCCAGCAATCGGGTCAGAGAGAATTGGATGGCGTTTGTGTCCTGGAATTCATCCACCAGAACGTGCCGATATCGGTCCTGATACTTCTCCAGGACATCAGCGTGGTCCTCGAACAGGTTATGTGCGCGCAAAAGCAGATCGTCAAAATCGACGGCGTTGGCGGTCGCCAGTTGCTCCGTGTAACGCGCGTACACACGTGCGACGACCTCCTCAAAGTAGCTCTTGGAGATCTTTGAGAGTCGGGAGTCGTCGATCATCTTGTTCTTGGCGTCTGAGATGCCGGACAGGATGGCCCGTGGAGCGAACTGCTTGGGATCGAGTTCCAGCTCTTCGAGGATGTTGCGAACAAGTTTCTGCTGATCGTCACCGTCGTATATGGAAAAGGCAGGGTCGAGGCCGATCTGACCACCATCCTGTCGGAGCACAAATGCGCAGAAAGAGTGGAAGGTTCGCACCTGAAGCCCGGTGTTGGCGCCGCCGACAAGTCCCGTAGCCCGTTCTCTCAGTTCTCGGGCGGATTTGTTGGTGAAGGTGACGGCAAGGATGCGCCACGGGGCGACGCCCTGTACGGAGGTAAGGTAAGCGATGCGGTGCGCCATGACGCGCGTTTTACCGGAGCCGGGTCCGGCCACAATGAGGAGAGGGCCTTCGGCGTGCTGAACGGCCTCTTTTTGTCGGCCGCTGAGTTCAGAAAATATCTCGATCTGGGTAGTCACAATAGGATTGTAGCCATCTCCCTCCCCTCGACGGTCTGTGACCGGCATTGTTTGGGGCGGATGTAAACGGGTTAATTTCATTCAGCCTGATATTGATCTTATGGATCGCTCAGCAGAATCCCACCCGCCCTTGTCATTGGCCCATCCATGCCGAGGCTCTAGAAGCATAAATCCGGCGACTACACATCACCTCTCCCATCGGAAGAGGGTTAGGGTGAGGGAGAAGTCATAAAAGCAATCGCATCCAAGTCCGTAGATCCTCTCAATCAACATTTCGAAAGACGACCGCCATCACACACCAGCACCAATACGATCCTGACACGCCCGAACCAACCACCTTCGGGCCGGGCTCCGAGGAACGACTCGGCAGATCAGACCGTTTTTACGAGTCGACCAACCGTAGGATCGTCAAGTGGCTCGCTCCCGGACCCGGCAATCGGATTCTTGACGCAGGATGCGGCACGGCGGGGTTCACCCAATTGCTTGCGGAGTCGATTGGTGACGACGATTTCGTAGACGCCGCCGATACGAGCGAGCATTTGTTGGAGTACAACCGGTCTCGATTCGCAGACGATCGAATCGGCAAGCGCATCCGATTTCACGAGGCGCCTATCCAGGACCTCCCGTTCGACAACGGGACTTTCGATCTGGTGTGGAGCAGTCGTGCTGTCCACCATCTCGCGGACCAGTTAGCGGGCGTAAAAGAGCTAGCTCGGGTCGTCGCTCCCGGCGGCAAGCTGGCGGTTCGTGAGGGAGGGGTGTCGGCGCGGTTTATGCCGACTACGATGGAATTGACAGGGACAGGGCTGAACGAGCGATTGGCCGATGCGATGGAGTCATGGTTCGCCAGCCACGTCCATTTCGGAGAAGACGCCGTGCCCTATCCGTACGGCTGGACGCAACTGCTCCGAGACGCCGGGATGGAGGACGTAACCGCACGAACTTTCATACACGAGTTCCTAGCGCCGTTCACAGAGTTACAACAATCGTTCCTGTTGGGCGGCATAACGCGCTGGGCCACAGACGAATCACGTAGGGATTACCTATCAGAAAAAGATAGGTCTGCGCTAAAGCGCTTGATCGACCCGGGAGACGTAGAGTACGTATTCAACCGACCGGATCTGCACTTTATCGAAGGGATTACGGTGTATGTGGGATCAGGTGTTGGAACGGATACCCACGGATCCTGAATCGAATTGGGGATGACATATCGTTGCAACCCTCAGGAACTTATTGCCTGCGAGCTCCTGAACGAGAGGGCGTATTACGACACGCTTCTACACTCGTTGCTTACGCCTACAGAATCCCATACTTGGCATAGACCTCCGATAGGGACTTCCCGGCGAGCAGTTCATCACGGGTGGCGTTTTCGCCTTCTGTCTTTTCGAATGCGCCTTTGACTGTGGCGTCCAGAATTTCCGACGGGATTACTACTATCCCGTCGACATCGGCAAACAAGTAGTCTCCAGGCTTCATCGGAACGCCCCCACACACGACATCGACATCGGCTGCCGTCATTTCGTGGCGGCCGCCGCCGTCTAGTGGGCTGACCCCATTTGTGAAAACGGGAAAACCGACTTCTCGGATCAGGTGGACGTCTCGAATCTGGCCATCGGTTACAAGACCTGCCGCGCCGCGCGCCATTGCGGCGGCGGTGAGGAGTTCGCCCCACGTGGCAGCGGTGCCTATGTCCCCACAGGCCCGCACAACGATGTCGCCAGGATTAAGATCGTCCATGACGTTGATGGTCAATTCGTACGGGTTGTCGGGACGAGGCGTGCCCGGTTCCACCTTCTCGATCAGCGCCGTCCGTACCGGGCCGAACAGTGTCTTTGAGTCGTCCAGCGGCCGGATATGCCGATCCATCGCCTGGTTGAGGTAGCCAAGTGAATCCATCGTGTCGCAGATTACCGATGAGTTGAGCTCGGTTCGGACGCGTTTGATCGTGGCACCGTCGAGGGTCATGGACTTACCTCTTTTGTAATTCTCTCGATTCGTGAAAGGCACAAACGCCTGCACCAATCGGAATAAGGTTGGGATGAGGAAGAGGGCAGGTCGCCTGGAAACCAATGAATCCTGAAATGAATTCAGGATGACGATAACGTCTACCCGGTAACGGGGCGGGCGATCGCGGAATCGATACGATCCAGTTCGAGATGTTCAGAGGCCAGTTCGGAAAATCGCTCAAGCTTGGCCGGGTGGTCGAAGTGTGAGAATTCAAGAAATCGCTCAAGCTCCGTTGCGGCCTGCTGCGTGTCTGAGCTGACCACGGTCACAGGTACCTGCCGTTTGTCCGCCTCATAGTAAACGTACTCGACGGGCTGCACGCCACAGGTAAGGATCAGAGCCTTGATGGGTGTAGCAAGCGCCGCTATGGCCAGATCTGGGCGATCGCCACGCACAAGGACGGCGGCGTTTTCCTGCGAGGCGAAGTAGAGAGGGCCCCAGTCAAGAACGATTCCGCCGATCAGGACGTTTTCGACCAGCTCGTCAGCATGCTCTTCCCCTTCGAGCCACTCGCCGCCAAGGCAATCGTTCATTGCCCGGGCAGTGACGGCGACGAGCCTGCGGTCTTCCGGAATTACGCCGATGTAGGGCAGCCCTGCCGCTTCGAGTGCAGGAACAATTTCTGTGTCCAGATCATGGCCGCGGTGCCTTGGCGCATTGTTGATGACCACACCGGCCAATCGGTCACCGTAGACCGGGGCGGCCTCGATCGCAGATTTGAAGTCGGACTGTCCGGACACGAGCACGACTCGAGCGTCTAGTTCGTCTGCAAGTGACCGGTTCACGGCGTGGTTTCCCGAGAGGCCTTCAATTATCGCGATCGTGCTTGCGTCGCTGCCGCCGGCGGACTGTGCTGCCTGTTTGACCTGATCGTCGGTAGGATTACCGCTGATGTGGATGGGGTCGATAACTTTCGCACCCCCCACGAGCGTGTTCAACGCCTTCACATCTGCGTCTTCGGCCGCACCAAAGGCTTTGCCAAGTGAAACGGCGGCACCATCGGCCAACAATCGAGTTGCGTACGTGGCGGCGAAGGCTGTTTTACCTGCGCCGGGTGATGTGGAGACGACAAGAAGGGTGGGCATGGGTTCCCTATGGGTTGATTGGGGGACCGATATGAGGTCGTTTGTCTGAAGGCCGCGCGTTCGAGGGCGGGTGTATAAGCGCACGACTGGACGGAATTATAGCGGGCGAGAGAAATAACGGGCTGCCAACTGGATCTTCAGTAGATATGACCGCGTTCTATATCTATCTGGATAAGAGGTGAGGTTTGGTGAGAGAGCACGGAGGGGATCCGGCAAGCGTCCGATTCTTCGCCGAGGTGGGGCTCGACTACGTTTCGTGCTCACCCTACCGCGTTCCGCTTGCTCGCCTCGCGGCGGCACAGGCGGCCGTCATCCGAGCCCTCGAAGACGCAAGAGAGGAGCAGGGCTGATGCAGCAAGTCCATGCCGAGGCCCGTCTCGCGATTCGGCGTCCCAATAGGCGCTGCTCACCGGGCATTTCTTGGAGGATGGTCGCCGCCACGGCGTGGATGATGCTCCTCTCCGCCTGCGCCCTCTCAGGTCCCGTCGGAGCTGGTTGGGCAGACGAACTT
>JAAZYK010000084.1 GCA_014239685.1 Dehalococcoidia bacterium
GTTTCGCCTGGGCCGTCGCCAGTGCGATCTGTGCCGCGGTGAGATCCGGTTCGTTAGAGCCACCGTCTTCAGAGGTGCAGCCGGTAGCACCGATCAACATGATGGGCATTAGCAACAAGAGCACACGCACCCACATATATCGGTTCACGCTTTATGGTCCTCATTTCCTAATAAATCAGGGCGCCGTTCGCGAGTACGAGCGTCCGATTGCTCGTTCCGCCATTTTCCCAAACGCGCATGATCCCCGGAAAGCAGCACTTCTGGAACCTCGCGGCCATCCCACTCCACCGGGCGCGTGTACACGGGCCCCTGCAACTTGCCCCTAAGACCATATGCAAACGAATCAGAGGGTGCCGAGTCCACGGACCCGAGAGCTCCCGGGATCAGGCGCGTAATCGCGTCCACTAGCACAATCGCCGCAGGTTCCCCGCCCGAGATCACGTAATCACCGATCGATATCTCTTCATCAATCTGAGCCTCGATAAATCGTTCATCCACACCTTCATATCGACCACAAACCACTATCAAAGAGCCGCGCGCTGCGAGTTCCTTGGCGATGTTCTGGTCAAGTCGGCGTCCCTGTGGAGACAGCAGGATCACGTGAGGCTCCAGTTGTCCGGAATCAGAGGCATCATTCTTGAGGTCCTGGACGGCATCCGCCAGTGGGGCTGGTTTCATCACCATTCCTGCGCCACCACCGTAAGGTGTGTCATCGACCGTACGGTGCCGATCCGTGGTGTAGTCGCGGAGTTGGTGGGTTGTGATCTCGACCAGTTCATCTCTGATAGCGCGAGAAACGATGCTTGCACCAAAAGGCCCATCGAACATCTCGGGGAAAAGTGTCACGATTCTGATTCGCACGATTAACTCTCGTGCGATCCATCGGACAAGTGTGAGCCGTGATCAGAGCGAGAAAATCCTTGACCCGGGTGAGGGCCGCGGCGTCCGGAGAGGATGTCGATCGCGTGGCCCAGCACCGGCAGAATCACTTCAAGAGTTTCCCTTACGCCACGCGGGCTACCGGGAAGGTTGACGATTAGCGTGCGACCTCGGACACCGGCCACGGCACGGCTCAACATAGCCGCGGGGTGGACGCTATCGATTGTGCCCGCATCGTTTCGGCAATTCCCGGCACTGTGAGTTCGATCACGTCCATGGTTGCCTCCGGAGTCACATCCCGCGGCCCCAGACCCGTGCCTCCGGTCGTCATGATTAAGTCGACGGCGCCGCTCTCCGCCCATGCACGTAACTGCCCAGCGATCAGGTCGCGCTCGTCCGGAACCATGACACGTTCAGCCGCCTCAAACCCGGCGACGGTGAGCATCTCGACAATGGCATCACCGCTCGTGTCTGCGCGATCACCCGCCGCCCCGGCATCGCTGCTGGTTAGGACCGCGAATCGGCGGCGGCCTTCATGCCCATGATCATGGGCATGAAGATGGCCTTCGGATCTGGAGTCCCCAGATTCGGGCGGATTGTGTTGTCCGGCATCGTAAGTCATCGGGAAGAAGATGCTAGCACGGAGCGTGTGACGAACAGTCCGAAGACACAATAGATGTTTGGTCAGGTTTTTTGATCGAAATTTCTGGACGCTTTAAGAAAAGTGCCCAAACCCGTAATTCGCCTCACTAGCAAAAAAGTGGTCTGGATTGGTACCTATATAGGAGTGCCGCCGCGGAAGTTCCAGATCAGGACCCCGGCGTCGCTCATCTTGAGCTCGAAATGCACAGGCGTAGATTCGACATTCAAACAGGTATCCGATCAGGAAACGGCCCGGCAATTGATGCCCGTCATGATCCCCACGCTCCCGGACTCAACACTGCAAAGTGCCGTGGTGGAATCGCGCTCGCATGGCTCACCGGCGCTCCCTACTCCGACCGCCCGGGAAGTAGCCCGAATGCCTGAGACACGCCACGTCCCAGTCATGATCCCTGAGGTGCTCAGTGCACTTGAAGTGAAGCCCGGTGGTTTCTACATTGACGCAAATCTTGGTGAGGGCGGCCACACAGAGGCAATCCTTAGGGCGAGCGCCCCGGACGGAACTGTGCTGGGAATCGACGCCGACAAGGAAGCCATCAGATCAGCGGAGGCACACCTCTCGTGTGCTCCCGAACTCGCCGAACGCCTAATCACCGCAAACGCAAATTTCAGGGACATAGAATCGTTCTCGACCGAAAACGGCCGTAACCAAGGTTCGGTCGACGGCGTTTTATTCGACCTCGGCCTTTCGTCGCTACAACTCGATACCGAAGAGCGCGGATTTAGTTTCCGGCGCTCTGACCCGTTGGACATGCGTTTTGACGTGCGCCAGACGCTAACCGCGGGCGACATCGTCAACACTTATGGCCGTGACGAGCTGGCCGATGTGATCTACCAGTACGGCGAAGAACGAGCTTCCCGTCGTATTGCGGCGGCGATAGTGGCAGTGCGACCGCTACAGACGGCGACGCAGCTCGCAGACGTGATTGCGAGCGCGGTACCCCGCCAAGGGTCTCGGCGGATCCACCCGGCCACAAAGACCTTTCAGGCACTGCGGATAGCCGTCAACGACGAGCTTGGCGCCCTTGAAACCGGCCTGCGACAGGCCATCTCTCTACTCAAGCCGGGCGGGCGGCTCGTAGTGATCGCCTACCACTCTCTCGAAGATAGAATCGTTAAAAACCTGTTCCGGCAGGAAGCAAGCAAATGCATATGCCCACCGGAGCGGCCGATCTGTGATTGCGGCCATACCTCCTCTTTGCGGCTGGTGTCCCGGAGGGTCATCAAACCATCTCAGGCGGAGATAGAAGGCAATCCCAGGAGCAGAAGCGCAAGGCTCAGGGCGGCAGAACGCCTATGAAGGCTTTTACGAGATGCCGTTCCTTGGAACCACCTGATACGTGGAAAATCACAGGTGTGACGCAAGCAACCGGTAAATCTGACAACGGGTATCTGGTAGGGACAGGAAAATGATCCAGGAAGACTACAGAGCAGCGATAGATGTCGGAACAACGAAGGTCGTGACCGTGATCGGCCGTGAGCGTCCCGACGGGAATGTGGAGATCGCCGGCGTTGGGGTATCGCCCTGCGACGGTTTAAGCAAAGGCATGGTTAGAGACGACGCAGCGACGTCGCAGGCCATCAGGGCGTCGTTGCAGGAAGCCTCGACGAACTCAGGTCTGTCGATCAAATCTGCTTACGTTGGACTATCCGGCCATCACATTCAATCCCACAACCGCTGGGACCAGGTACAGGAAAACGCGGCCGAGAGTGTTATCACCCAGGATGTCTTGGACGCTTCGCTCGCAACGGTCCGTGGCCTTGAGTCCGGTAGTCCCGGCCAACTTCTACACGTAATCTCCCGGGGTTACGCCCTGGACAACCGGCACCTCGTTCGGCTGCCTTTGGGCATGCACGCTAGGGAGATCCACGCACACACTCACATCGTCAAGGGCGACGAAACGGCCATCGAGCGTCTCAAGGTAGCGACGGAAACCGCCGGGATTCATGTGGCAGGCTTGATCGTCGAGCCGATCGCCTCCGCAGAAGCAGCGTTGACGACATCTGAGCGTGATGAAGGAGTCGTACTCCTAGATATCGGCGGCGGCACCACCGACATAGCAGTGTTCGTCGGCGGTCAAATCGTGCATAGCGCCGTCCTACCGGTCGGCGGCTGGCAGTTTACGAATGACCTCGTTCTCTCGTTCATGACCTCATTTGAAGAGGCCGAAAAGTTAAAACGGGATTCAGGTTCGGTTACTCCTGAAATTGCCACGATGCAGGAAGAGTTGCTCATCAACTCTCTCGCCGACTCGGTGGACGGTCCAATCTCGATAACAAAACGAGAACTCGGCCAGTTGCTTAAAGAACGTGCGCAGGAGCTTTTCCGCCTGGTCAAAGGAAAGCTGGCCGCGCCGCAACTCGCAAACGTCCCGATCGATCGCGTCGTCCTCACCGGTGGCGGCGCGAAGCTGGATGGAATGCAGGCGCTCGCACGCTACGTGTTCCAGGGAAGAGTCCGCATCTCGGGGCCGAGACCTCTAGTTGGACTTGATGAGCAGTACCAGGACCCGGCGTACAGCGCCGGAATCGGGATGCTGATCTGGGGGTTACACAACATGCCCCGTGGTTCACACCTTGGCGTTTCAACCGTCAACGGAACTGAAGTCGTAAATAGCGGTGGTCGCTGGTACGACGCCTTTACCGGTTGGCGAAATCGGGAACCGAGTGGTTCTTCGAAAAGTACTCGTGAAGGTGCCTCGGTGTGATCAAACACAAATCGTCCGGTCTCAATTAGTGATCCGGGCGGCTTAAAGCATTACCAAAACCCACGGCCAGGCGTCGGCCAACCAATTCAGGGACCAACGGGCAAAAACGGAAGTGATCCGTAGCCGGCGGCCCGCAGATGTGTGTCAGGAGACTTAAAACGATATGAACGCAAGAATTGAAGCAGACCAGGACAACATCGGAGTAGCGAAGATCAAGGTCGTGGGAGTTGGCGGCGGCGGATCGAACGCTGTGTCCCGTATGTACCGCGATCGAATGGCGGAGGTGGAGTACCTCACCGTTAACACGGATGCTCAAGCGCTCGTGCGTAGCGACGTGCCGGTCCGGCTGCGGATTGGCGACGAGACAGCACGTGGACTTGGGGTCGGTGGCGATCCTGAGAAGGGTCAAGCGTGTGCCGAGGAGAGCCGGGACGAGGTCCGAGAGGTTCTCGAAGGTGCAGATATGGTGTTCATCGCCGCCGGCATGGGTGGCGGCACTGGCACCGGCGCAGCGCCTATCGTTGCCGAGACCGCCCGAGAGATGGGCGCTCTAACGGTAGGCGTCGTAACCCAGCCTTTCGCATTTGAAGGCCGACGACGCATGAAGCACGCCGAGGAAGGTATCGCCCGCCTCAAGGACAAGGTAGACACGCTGATCACGATCCCGAACGATCGTCTTCTCATCATCTGTGATGAGCAAGTGACGATGGAAGCCGGGTTCAGGATGGCCGACGACATTCTCCGACAGGGCGTGCAGTCCATCGCAGAGCTCGTCACCGTAGCCGGCGAAATCAACCTCGACTTCGCCGACATCAAGGCCGTGATGAGCAACGCCGGACCGGCGTGGATGGCAATCGGTTCAGGAAGCGGCGAAAACCGGGCTATTGATGCCGCAGAAGAGGCAATCCAGAGTCCTCTTCTGGACGTTTCTCTTGAAGGCGCACGCGGCGTGATCTTCAACATCACCGGCGGAAGTGACCTGACGATCAACGAGGTCCACCAGGCCTCTGAAGTGATCTCGCAGGTGGTCGACCCCGAGGCAAACATCATCTTCGGGATGGTGACAGACATGAAGATGGAGAACGAGGTCAAGCTAACCATCATCGCCACCGGATTCTCGGCTGAGGACGGCTCGATCAGCATGGCGGACGCAGAGGCCATGACAGCTGAAGTGGGCGATCTCGACATTCCGCCGTTCCTGCGCCACCACCCGGCAGCACGACGCCGGGTACGCGGTAACATCGCCGCGACGAGGATGGACTAAGCAGACAGCCCCGCGGTCATCCGACGGAGGTTTCAGGCAAATTTGAAAAGGCCCTTCACATTCACGTGGAGGGCCTTTTCGCGTGCCATTTACCGGTCCTGTATTTAGGGCTGATAATTCCCAAAATACGTTCAAACTGGTCATCCAGAAATTCAATCTAACATCCAAAAGTGACCACTTACGCTGATGGTTGGGGGAATCACATTTGGCCGATAATCGGCTTAATCCGAGACTTGACACCCCACTACAGTTGGTGCAAGCTCTGCCTTTCACGCACGATATGTAGGGGTTAGCGATATCACGCCACTAGATAGTGTGTGGCCCTTCCAAAAAGGGTTTGGTGTATTAATTCGGTAGGGTCGGAGGCTCAAACGTGCATTGCCCGTTTTGTGGCCATGACGACTCAAAGGTCATCGACTCACGGGAATCTCCCGACGGAGTTCGACGGCGAAGAGAGTGCACAGGCTGTGGACTAAGGTTCACCACCTACGAAAGGGTGCATACCACCCCACTCTTTCTCGCGAAGTCGGACGGCCGACGGGAACCATTCTCGACGGACAAACTCGAGCGGTCACTGCGGATTGCATGCGCCAAGCGCCCCTTAGAGGTTGGAGCGATTGGCAAGATAGTTACAGATATCGATTCCGAGTTGCACCGTCTCGGCAAGGCCGAGGTCGAAAGCCGGGTTGTTGGCGAGATGGTGATGGAACGGTTACGGGAACTGGATCGCGTGGCATACATCCGCTACGCCTCGGTGTACAGGGACTTTGAAGACCTGGATACCTTTGCCCAGGAAGTCGAGGCGCTTCGTGATGAATCCTCGGACAACCCCAAACCACAACTCCGATTGATCGAAGACGACGTACCGAGAATTGCCGATCGAGGCAGAAGACGAAGGACACGCAGGGCCGTCTTAGGCGACTGATGGCTAATCTGCAAACAGGCCACTCCCGGTATTGGGAGTGAGGGGAAAGGAGGATCCGATGCGCACAGTGCTACGCCGGTGTCCCGGCTCATTAACACGCCGACGCGATCGGTTCCTCATTGTTCCGGATGCGCCGCGCGGACAAGGGCTTCTTAAGCTCTCATAGGCCGTACCAGTAGCCAATCCGGATCAGGTGAACCTGGAATTCAGGATGGATCACAGGACACCTTCCGCACCACCATTTCAATCGACCGAGTTCCCGACCGTACGGAAGCCATACCTTTTAGCAGACCTCAGTTCAGATACAGGATTCGCGAATGAGCACGGACACGACCCGCAACGCACACAGCACCGCCGAAACAACAACCGAGATGCTGACGACTCTGAAAGAGCGCGGCCTTATACAGGACATAACCGAAGCTGAGACCGTGCTCGGCATCGGCGGAAGCGCTGATAACGCTCCGGCGGATGACTCATCTGAAGAGTTCGCTCCTGCGGTAATCACAGACAATGCTCTCGTCGTGCTCGAGAAGCGTTATCTGGACAAGGACACGAACGACAAGGTCAAAGAAGACCCACAGGGAATGTTCCGGCGGGTGGCCAGGGCGCTCGCGGCTCCTGATCGTGCGTACGGGCGATCTGACGAACAAATAGGCGAAACGGCCGAAGAGTTCTATCGGATGATGGCGAAGCTGGAGTTCCTTCCGAACTCACCCACGATGATGAATGCCGGAACAGGCGCGGGAACTCTGTCTGCATGTTTTGTGCTTCCTCTTCAGGACAGCATGGAAGGGATCATGGACGCGGCACACGATGCTGCGATGGTCCAGAAATTTGGCGGGGGAACTGGTTTTGCGCTGACTGAGATCAGGTCAAAGGGCACGCCGATCCAGTCGACCCATGGCAAGGCATGTGGGCCAATCGCCGTTCTGCGGCATCTGTCATCTGTGTCCACGCTTGTAACCCAGGGTGGAAAGCGTGACGGCGCAAACATGGCCGTCATGAACGTCCACCACCCGGACATCCTCGAGTTCATCGACTGCAAAACGGTCGAGGGTGACATCCACAACTTCAACATCTCTGTCGGTGCAACGGATGAATTCATGCAGGCCGTCAAGGACGGCACCGACTACGCGCTCCGATCCAAGGTCAAGGCGTCCGACCCGGACAGTCAAATGATGGAGGTCGGACGTTTAGATGCCCGTGAGGTCTTCTCGAAGATCGTGTACGGCGCATGGAGGAACGGCGAGCCAGGAATGATCTTTATGGATGAGGTGAACCGGAACAGTCCGGTACTTCACCTCGGAGAGATCACGGCGACGAACCCCTGCGGCGAGCAGCCTCTTCTGCCGAACGAGTCCTGCAACCTTGGCTCTATCGACGTGTCCAAGTTCATCGTCGAGGACGCAGATGGTGTCAAGTCGGTCGACTACGACCACCTGCGCAAAGTAACCCGATTGAGCGTCCACTTCCTGGACAACGTGATCGACGCCAACAAGTACGCAGTCCCGGCCATCGAAGAGATGGCTAACTTCACCCGCAAGATCGGCCTCGGAGTGATGGGCTTCGCCGACATGCTGGTGACGCTCGGCGTGCCGTACGACAGCGAACAGGCGATCGAAATTGGACGGACGCTGATGGCGTTCATCCGTGACGAGTCGGACCAAGCGTCCATCGATCTAGCAACGCAGCGCGGGCCGTTCCCGGCTTTCGCGGGCAGCAAGTATGAGACAGACGGCGACCCAGACATCCGCAACGCCTGCCGGCTCACGGTGGCACCAACGGGCACGATCTCGATGATCGCCGGTTGCTCAAGCGGTATCGAGCCGATCTTCTCACTTGCATTCAGGAAGCAGAACATCCTTGAAGGCAAGACCCTCTTCTACGTAGACAGCAACTTTGAGCGGATCGCCCGGGAGCGGGGCTTCTACAGCGAGGAATTGCTGGAGCACCTCTCTGACGGCGGTTCGCTTCAGGTTAGAGATGACGTTCCGGAGGACGTGAAGCGTCTGTTTCACGTAGCCACGGACATCAGCCCGGAGTATCACGTCAAGATGCAGGCGGCGTTCCAGGAGAGCG
>JAAZYK010000085.1 GCA_014239685.1 Dehalococcoidia bacterium
GTTTCGGTAATCGGGGAAGTCATCGAGGGCGACGCCGGAGCGGTCACGGTGCTTGATGAGCGCGGCTTGCCGCTGGAGATATCCGGTGGTGGTTGGGATCACTTGAATGGTTGATCCTGCGTCCGATTCGCTGACTATCGACTCCCGGTCGGAAGAAGAGACTGTAAGCATCGGTATCGCCGTCGGCGCTGCGCTTCAGTCGCGTGACGTGGTGCTTCTCAGTGGGGAGCTCGGCGCTGGCAAGACTAGATTCGTCGAAGGAATGACTCGGGGTATCGGTTCGAGTGCTGAAACGCGCAGCCCCACATTTGTACTGGTGAATGAATATCTCGGGCGGATCATGCTCGCCCACTGCGATTTGTACAGGCTCTCTGGGCCGGAGGAGATCGGTGAGTTGGGGCTTGATGATTATCTGGAACGCGGTGCTGCGCTGGCTGTGGAATGGCCAGTAAGGGCGAGGGGTGAGTTTCCACGAGAGGCGCTGGAGATCCACTTGGGATTTGGCGAAGCACCGGACGACCGGGTGCTCACATCGACCGCAATCGGAGATGCAGCCAATCGGTTGTTAGAGGCCATGCGCGCCGTAACCGGAGTCGGGCAGCACGGCGGAGGTGACCGGTGACCTGCCTTCTGTCGATTGACACTGCGACTCGATATGCAACGGTGGCTGTCGCTGTGGAAGGGAAACACTTCAGCAGAAGCTGGTTTTCGCAACACAATCACGGTGTTGAACTACTCCCACGGATTTACGAAACGCTCTCTGAGGCTGGCCGTTCTACGTCGGATATCACCAACATCGCCGTCGTCATCGGGCCCGGTAGTTTCTCAGCGCTTCGCGTCGGGTTGGCTACGGCGCAGGGAATGGCACTGGCGGGCGACGTTCAACTTTTACCAATCCCGACATTTGAACTCGAAATCGAACCGTGGACCGATCGAGATGTCCCGATCTGCGCTGCGATAGATGCCGGCTCCACAGGACTCGCATGGGGACTCTTTATTCCCGGTGAGAACGGCTACGATCTGGAAAAGAAGGGTCTTGCCACGCCTGCAGACCTCGCCGAAGCGATTCCTGCGAACGCTGTTTTCTGTGGCGAATCGGCGCAGAAATTGGCCGATTATGTCCCCGGCACACGTATCCTTTCTGCCGATGCGCCCACGCGCAGGGCTGACTCATTGATAAGCCTCGCCCTGCGAAAGTTAGAAAGCGGCGAATCTCGTGACCCGTCAAAAGTGGAAATTACGTACGCCCGCGCTCCGAACATCTCGACACCGAAACCACGGCTTCCAGACGGGAGCAGGGCGAAATGATTGTTATGTCTGCGTAGACAGACACCTAATCGATTACATAACCAATCCAAGAACCGAATAATTAGAAGGAATCGAACTCATATGGCCAACGAAAAGACGCTGATCCTGGTGAAACCAGACGGTGTTCAGCGGGGCATCGCCGGACAAGTTATCGCTCGCCTTGAGGCCACGGGCCTCCGGATCGCAGGAATGAAACTGCTCCAGATCTCGGATGGTCTTGCGGCGGAGCACTACGGTGAGCACCAGGGCAAGCCGTTCTATCCGGGACTCGTATCGTTCATCACATCCGGCCCGGTGGTAGCGATCTGCCTCGATGGTCCGAACGCCATTGCTATAGCCCGCAAAGTGATGGGATCGACAAACCCTGCTGAGGCCGCGCCCGGCACGGTACGTGGAGATCTCGCCATCGACATCGGCCGAAACGTGATTCACGGGTCAGCTAACGAGGAAGACGCTGCGCGCGAAGTTGCACTTTATTTCAGCGACGCTGAGTTGGTGGACTACATTCGGGCAATCGACGGTTGGATCGTCGAGTAGCGGGTGCAGGAATGACGCTCGTCGGGTGAGGGCGCGTCGTCGCAAGAATCCCCCTCACTGAACGCGCACGATCTCCGGAGCCCTGGCCCAGAGTTGTTCCAATCCGTAGAACTCCCGTGCCGATCGGGAGAAAAAGTGGACCACAATGCCGGGGAAATCTAGAAGCACCCAGCCACCGGCCCCAGTCCCTTCGCGGTGGTGAACTCGAAGCCCGTTGTTACGCAGTGCACGCACGACGTCGTCCGCCATGCTGTCGAGGTGGCGTGCCGTCTCGCCGCTCCCAATCACGAAGAAATCAGCGAACTGGCTGATTCCTCGGAGATCGAGAAGCGCTATGTCGGACCCAAGTGCCTCGGCCGCCTCGTCTAGGGCCATCCGTGCGTAATCTTCGAGTTCTAGAAGTTGTTTCTCGGATTCGTTTTCCGTCATCCCTAACATTCAAACACAGGAAGGCCACCAACCGGAGCTATGGCGGCATCGAATACAGGTTGGCGTGCTACGATATTTCGATGGGCGAAACGCAATCAACAACAGATAATCGGGCTAGCCAGAGCCGTTCTGGCAGCTCCGGCACTGGGAAGCGCGTCGTTGTAGCAATGTCCGGCGGTGTCGACTCGTCGGTCGCCGCATACCTGCTCGCAGAACAAGGGTACGAGGTTATCGGCGTAACGATGCGTTTGTTTGCCGTCACAGACGAAAATGCGGCACGGTTGAACCGCTCCTGCTGTTCGATAGAAGACGTCGATGATGCCCGTGACGTCTGCCGGGCGATCGGGGCAAAACACTACTTTATGAACTTTGAAAAAGAGTTCAAAAAGTACGTCGTCGACTACTTCGTGTCCGAGTACGAGCGTGGCCGAACACCGCACCCGTGCCTCGCCTGCAACGACAAACTCAAGTTCGAATTTTTGCTCCGCCGGGCGCAGTTTATGGACGCCGATTTCATTGCGACCGGCCACTACGCTCGTATCGAGCAACACGAAGACGAATGGTATCTCAAGCGTGGAGTCGATCCCAGCAAGGATCAGTCATACGTTCTGTTCACGCTTGGACAAGAACAGATCTCGCAGCTGTTGTTGCCGATCGGCGAATTCGACAAGGATGAGATTCGAGGTATTGCCTCCAAAGCTGGACTTCCAGTAGCGGATAAGCCTGATAGCCAGGACATCTGCTTCATTCCCAGCGGAGATTACAAGGCATTTGTGGAGCCGCGACTGACGGCTAAGACGCCCGGAGATATCGTCGATTCTGACGGAGTCGTACTCGCCCGGCATGACGGGGTGCATCGGTTTACGGTTGGACAGCGCAAGGGTCTGCCGTTACCTGGCGGATCGCCTCGGCCCTTATTCGTGACAGACATTGACCCGGACAAGGGCCGTGTAACTGTCGGGTACGCCGAGAAGCTTCTACGTCACCGGCTTGCCGCTGGCGGCGTGAAATGGGTATCTGGAATTGCTCCTGACAGTGGCGCACGCGTTGAGGCGCGCATCAGGTATCACGGCGCAGATATCCCTGCAGTCGTTATACCGGAAGGCGATCGAGCTGTCGTCGAGTTCGAGTCGCCACAGCGTGCCATTACGCCAGGCCAGGCGGTTGTGTTCTATGACGCTGATCGGGTCTTGGGCGGGGGGATGATAGATAGCGCTCTTCCAGAGGTAGACACTTCGGTTCCTTTCCCTAGCAACACCTCGCTTTACGCTGGTGGGCGTGGACATACATGCGAAAGCACTTCGACGACGACGCTGTAGTGGGTATGACAAAGACGCTCACGCCAGCATTTCGGGTGCCTGGATACACTGGCCTGAAGATCCGGGCAAGGTGATTCATTTCTCGCAAGCCCAACGCGAACAGACCTCGTGACATCAGGTCCATGCATTGCTTCACATTGGGTGAAATCCGAGATTAGGTCTCGTCTAAAAGACGCGGCATTGGATCGTTGCGGTGAACCTGATGAAATCGCTTCGTTTTTCGAGTTGTCCGACTAGATGACGGCGGGTAGCCTTCTGTTTCTGCCAGTACCACTGAAAGTAAAAGGTAATTTGCATGGACCACAGGGATGTAGCTCGCAACGGCCTAGATGAGTACCTGACCGGCGTGAAATCCGCTCTAGACGGCCTGACCCCTGCGGAGTTGTACTGGCAACCGACACCGAACTCGAATCACATCGCGTGGACTGTATGGCACATGGCAAGGGCGGAGGACCACTGGTACAACCGTTATATCGGCCAGGGCGAGCCCGTGTGGACGGCCGGTGATTTTTGCGCGAAGTTGCGATTGCCTGCCGAGCGAAGCGGTGCCGGAGACACCGCCGAGACTGTTGCCGCGTTTCCGCAGTTAGACATGGCAGACATTCTGGAATACTTCGATGCCGTCCGTGACCAGAGCCTGAAGAACTTGCTTAAAGTCACGTCATCTGATCTGGGTCAGACGCGAACGGGAGCGCGCGGCGAGCCGCCGACGATCGCATGGGTACTGGGGCATGTCCTCATCGAGGAAGCTCAACACTTCGGACAGGTTGCATATTTGCGCGGCATGCTTCGAGGCCTTAACAACTAGACGTTAACTGATGTGGGCTACAGGGCGCGCAAAACTGAACTTCGACGCTCTCGAAACACCGGGGAACACGTATCCTCCGCCTACCGGACATCATGATCACTGAAGCTCGAAGTCGATGAAAAGGTATGGCTAAACGTTGGCCAAAACGACGAAACGTTCCCTCCCAGATGACTCTTTCGAGGCGGCTCTTAGGCAACAGGGATACAACACTGCGGCCGGTGTCGATGAGGTCGGACGCGGCACACTTGCTGGACCGGTAGTGGCCGGCGCGGTGATTCTTCCTTCGGTATTGCCGGAAGAAGGTCTTGAGTTGATACGTGACAGCAAGCAACTCACCCCCGATCAACGTAATCGGGCCGCGTCGTATATCGAACAGAACGCGATAGGTTACGCGTGTGGGGCAGCGGATGCGGCCGAGATAGATAAGTTTGGGATCGTCGCGGCCACACGTATAGCGATGGGCCGGGCGATAGATCTTCTTGAACCGGTTCCAGACCACCTACTGATTGATGCATTGGAACTGCCGGGGGTATCACTTCCACAGACATCGATGATCAAGGGCGATACAAAATGCCGGAGTATAGCGGCGGCTTCCATCATCGCTAAGGTCACACGGGATCGACTCATGGCTACGGTGTGGGACACGAAATTTCCCGCATACGGCTTTGCTGCGCACAAGGGCTACGGCACGGCGACGCACCTTGAAGCCCTGCGCGAACGTGGACCCGTCTTCGGGCACCGGCTGACGTTTGCTCCGGTCCGCGAAGCGGTCGCTATTTACGGGACTCCGGTTGGCACCGGTTGATGAGTCCGGAGTTTGGTGGCACCGATGATTGTCATAACTCCGATCCCACCGAATCGCCCGCGAGAAACGAAAAAGCCGCATTAGCTGGATAGCGCGGGAAGGAGTAAATCAGTTGGGAGTTATCGCGTGCAAAGCATCAACGGCGGAACGCGTTGCTGTACCAATTTGGTTCTTTGAGAGCGTCCCAGACGGTTTTAAACTGGGCGACGTTTTGCGTACGGCGGCATTAACCTATCAACCGTGTGTTCGGAGCAATACAGGCCCCTACGGCTTGCCGTCTAAAACACAGCCACCGGGTTTACTGGGGATCCTGTCACGTTGTTCAGCCTGAGTGGCAGGACATTGATCAAGAACTCCCACCGGCCCCGTCGTGCACATTCGTCTGCGAGATCGTCCAGCCAAGCGTTGTCTAGGATCCAACCGCCCATCGCCGGGATGAAGACCTGGTGTACCGGGTTGGTGAAGATTTTTGACTGAGTCGGCGTGACGTCGTTCCCTGTGTCCGAGCCCATGACAGCGATGTCACGTTCTTTGAAGAACGGAAGCAACTCAGGCAGAGGGCCGGATGAGCCGGCGAGGTTTACATCCACCGGGCCGCTTCTCTGTCGCTCCCCGAATTGGCCAGTGCGCAGAAATAACACGTCGCCCTTACCGACCGTAAATCCGCCGTCTTTTTCCGCCTTCTCGATATCCGCGAGGCTTACCCCATCTCCGCGCTCAATGAAATCAACGCCCCGTCCTCTGGCGGCGTCCACGAGGATACCCCTCGTGACGATTCCTTTGTGGGCGACGGTGATATCGCCTTCCGTCGCTCCTTCACTGATCCTCACGGATGACGAAGGTCTTCCGTTGTACAAGTGACCGTCCCACATGAAGTGAGCATGGCTGTCGAGGTGAGTCACGGTATGGCCGTGGAAAATAAGTCCGAAAAAATCCATCGCCACCTGCCGACCGGGGCCGTCGCCCGGGCGGTACGCTTCGCCGGCGCCGACCATGTAGTGGACCGGAGGGCGGGGTACGTCCAACTCAGCCTGGTTGAAGGTGAGAGGGGCCGCGCAACTTACGGTCGTTCCGTCCTCCACAAGTGCTAAAGCACGTTTCGTCAACTCTGGAGACAGGTTATTTAGGGTTCCAAGTTCATCGTCGTCACCCCAGCGTCCCCAGTTGGAGAGGGAATCGATCCATCCGAGTAGTTGTTCCTCGTTAACGGCGTAGTCAGGCATGTTTTACGATCCGATATGGGCTGGTTGGTGTCCGATTGATTCGGCCCGTGTGGAGTCTTTCCAGGCGGCCAATGGACGTTCGCCACATGCTACACGCCCCGCCGTTCAGAGCAATCACCTCCATGCTTCTGCGATCACCGGGCCTAACGCTTCTATCGACGGATCGGTTATTTCTAGGAGAGCCGAGGGGTGGGATCCCGTAGCGGCGACGCGTGTGCTGGTTCGCTTATCGGTGGATACGTCTTTGATCATTGGAGCTGGGTCGTTGCGGGGATACAGGCGAAACATCGTGGAAATGTCGCAAGCTGAACATTGAGGCTCCGGGTTGTCTTGGGCCGTCTACGACGGTTGTGGGGGTCTGTTACGGTGACTGGTGAATGAGCGTCATGACTCCGTATCCCCGAAGGATTGTGGGTACATATTTCAAAAGGGAACCATATGCGATCTACGTGGATAATCTTGATTCTGGTGAGCATAGCCTCGCTGACTATCCTTGTCGCCTGCGGCGGTGGCGGCGATGAGGTTGGCCCAACCCCGGGTGGCTTGACCGAAGAGGAGGCCGGGAAACGGGCCAAAGAGATCATTAAGGCGAACGATTGCGATGCACCCGCTGGCGGGTACAGCTCAGTCAAGGTTGTCGGTGATACTTGGGAATTAGTAGCTTCAATCGGTCTTAACTCCCACACTTGGATATTTGACCCGGCAGCGGGAACAGTTACCGAGTCGAATGGAGTCTGCAAGACCTAAAGACACTAGGCGCTTCGATCATGGTTCGACGGTTTATACGACTGCGATTAGATCGAGATTGCTCCCGAACATGGTCATTGTGGCCGAGGTAAGTCTGTCCATAATCGAATTTGCGTTGCTAGACACGAATCTCGAATTGGGCTCATTTTCATTGACCCTTTTACCGGACGGGTGATAGCGTTATCCGCTGGAAATCACGAACGTTTTCCCACGTGACATCAAATCGATCCGACGTCCGATCAGTGGGCGTCAAATTTCAACCTACGGTTTGAGGGCGACATTTGATCGCTCTCGTCTAATGTTCAAGTCGATTAAGGAGTCCCAAATTTGGATCCGATGAAAGATGCTCCCGAACTCCTCTGGTTCGCGATATGCGCCGGGGTTATCGGGCTGATCGCTGCTGCTATAACGGCGGTTGGAGTGCTTCGGAAGGACCAGGGCTCTGGCGAAGTCCGGGAGATCGGGAATCTCATCAAGGAAGGCGCAAACGCCTTTCTTAAACGTGAGTACTTGATCCTGTCGGTTTTTGTAATCGTGGTCGCGGTAATCATCGGGATATTCGTTGACTTCAACATCCTTGATAACGGGAAGATCGATGAGTTGAATGACATCGCTCGTACCGCCGGAGTTGACGTTGAAGGGCCATGGACGGCCATTGCGTACCTCTTCGGCGCCATCGGCTCCGGACTTGCTGGATACGTTGGCATGAGCATAGCGGTGCGCGCCAACACACGCACCGCTACTGCTGCTCAGGAGGGCCTCAACCCGGCACTTCGAGTTGCATTTGGAAGCGGCGCCGTGATGGGCCTGACCGTTACAGGTATCGGACTCCTTGGAATTGTGATCCTCTGGATGATTTTCCGGGACCCGAACATCGTTGCCGGCTTCGGGTTCGGCGCATCGTCTATAGCGCTGTTTGCACGTGTCGGTGGCGGCATCTACACCAAGGCAGCGGATGTCGGCGCTGACCTTGTAGGTAAGGTAGAGGCCGGCATCCCGGAGGACGACCCCCGTAACCCTGCAACGATTGCCGACAACGTTGGTGACAACGTTGCTGACCTCTTTGAATCCTATGTCGGCGCGATGATCGCGACCCTCGCGCTAGCAGTCGTTGGGGCCGGATTCTTCTCCCTTGAAGCGGGTGGGTTTGATTCTTCCCTCGTGGTCTTACCGATGGCCATTGCTGGGATCGGCATCATCGCCTCTATCATCGGGACGTTCCTGGTGCGGACTGGACCGGATGCATCAATGGGTCGTCTGCTC
>JAAZYK010000086.1 GCA_014239685.1 Dehalococcoidia bacterium
AAGCCGATCTACGAGGAGTTCCCGGGCTGGTCTGATTCCACCGCCGGCATCACACGCAAGGAAGATATTCCGGCGAATGCGATGACCTACATTCGTTCCATTGAAGATATCCTCGGCGTGAAGGCTGCTGTCATCTCAAGTGGCCCGAGACGGGAAGAGACTGTTGTCCTCAAGGATATTATTCCTCGATAAACCTACGAGCGCTCACGCGGGTGTAGCGGGATGATTAGGATAAAAAAGAAGCCCCCGGATCATCCGGGGGCTTCGTCATTTTCTACGCAGATATCGGTCCCTAACTCACAGCCAGATCCATCTCATAGCCATCCAGAACCTTATCCAGACGCCTCTTCGCTTCCGGATCTGCATCTTCAATGCTAACCATAGGGAGCCGGTGGACGCCCGCGTCGATGCCTGTGCGATTGACGGCGTATTTTATCGGGATCGGGTTGGTCACCCAGAAGATCGCTTTGAACAGCGGCAACAAGCGACGGTGTTCGGCGGACGCTGCCTCTATATCGCCCTCAAGGATCAGTCCCATCATTGTCTTGATCTGACGGCTCACGATATGTCCGGCGACACTGACGATGCCGTGGCCCCCGGTCGCCATCACGGAAAACGTTTCATCGTCGTTGCCGCTCCACACCCGGAAACCGTCCGGAGCACCGTCGATCACCATCGTAATCTGCACCGGATCGCTGGACGCTTCTTTCACGCCGACAACGTTGTCGATCTCGGCAACACGAAGCGTCGTTTGGGCGGTCATATTGAGCGCCGTTCGGGATGGAACGTTGTAAAGCAGGCAGGGCAGGTTTGTTGATTCCGCAAGACCACGGAAGTACTGAAATAAACCCTCCTGTGGGGGCTTGTTGTACGCCGGAACAGTTAGCAGAACGCCGTCCGCCCCCGTCGCCTCCGCCTCTTTTGTGAGCTCAAGTGAATTCGGGAAATTATTATCGGACGTGCCGACAACGATGCTTCCGCGATTGCCGATCTCATCTTTGATTTCAGTGAAAAGTCGAATCTTTTCGTCGTTACTAAGCGATGGTGCTTCGCCGGTCGTGCCACCGATCACCAGGCCATCGTTTCCGGCATTGATGAGGGCGCTGGCCAGTTTTCTGGCCTTTACGTAGTTCAACTCACCGTCCTCATCAAACGGTGTGATCATCGCTGTGAGCAGTCGGCCGAAGTCTGTCATTGCCGTTACTCCTAAAAATTCAGACATCCCGGGTGACTCCGGGCGATACTTAATGCTTCCAGATGCTTCTGACCGCCAGATTTATCCAGCGGCGCTTTTAATGCGTTTGTTTGTCCGTTCCTGAGAATTCAGGAGTGCGAACCTAGCGTACTGGCTTAACGCAATCTCGGCGAACCGCTTCATCCAGAATCTGGAGCGCGTTCAACGCTGCCCCTTTTCGGAGGTTGTCGCACGCTATCCAGAGCGCTAGTCCGTTCGGGTGAGACGCGTCCTTGCGGATTCGTCCCACGAAGACATCGTCCCTTCCGGATGCCTGAGCGGGCATAGGGTAGACGCTGGCCTGAGGCTCGTCCACCACAGTGATGCCAGGGAATTCAGACAACAGCCGGGTCGCTTCTTCGGGGCTCATAGGACGTTTGAACTCCACCTGCACGGCCTCGCTGTGAGTAACCGGCACGGGTACCCGAACGCAAGTTGGCGATATCGCGATGTCGGCGTCGTGAAGGATCTTCCGCGTCTCGTTGATCATCTTGTGCTCTTCGCCTGTGTAACCGTCCTTGGCAAAATCATCTACTTGGGGCAGCACATTAAAGGCGATCTGGTGCGGGTACTCCTTTGGATTCGTCGACCGACCCGCTAGCACATCAGCTGTTTGGTCATGTAGTTCACGAACCGCTGCCGCACCCGTACCGGACACGGCCTGGTACGTTGCCACGGTTACTCGTGTAACCTCCGCAGACTGCCCAAGTGCTGCGAGCGACATGGCGAGCGGAGTCGTCGTGCAATTAGGAATCGATACGATTCCCTTATGCCACTCAAGGTCAGCGCCGTTTACCTCCGGCACTACAAGCGGGACCGCCGGATCCATACGGAATGCCGAGCCGTCGTCGATTACGAGCGCACCACGTTTCACGGCTTCAGGGGCGAGTGCACGGCTAACCTCAGCGCTGACAGATATAAATGCGACGTCTACGCCTTCAAACGCGTCGGGAACCGCCTCGATCACGGTCAACTCTGTATCGAGATAGGGCAACTTCTTCCCAATCGATCGGGAAGATGCCATGAGGATGATACGTTCCGCTGGATATGCCCTGTCGGCAAGCAGTTCGAGTGCGATTGTACCCACGGCACCTGTGGCGCCGACGATCGCGATGGTCAGATTACTGTCAGACATTTCTTCAACCGTTCTATGTTTTAGAGGTACGGAATTTTACAGGGCGGCGTGGCCAAAGAGCGCTTGCTGGTGTACTTCCGTAGATAGCTCGGGTATTCCTGTTCTGCAATGAGCGCGTGAACAAGGGGACCGGAATAGTGTTTCGCAGACCGTCTTGAGCAGGCGGCACGTTGGCTGAGTTGCCGCGGTTCACTGTTATCGATCGCTTCCAGAGTTTGAAACGCAGTGTCCGCGGCTATGGCTTAGCTGGGTCTCGCAAGCCCAACACCTGGTCAAGGCCAAGCATCAGACCCGTCAAGGTCATCACACGCTTGATAGCCGCCAGAACTCCTGGCATGTAGCAATCACGATTGATCGTATCGTGGATGATCGAGAGAGTTTGCCCGGATGTGCCGAACACGAGCTCATGCCGGGCCATTCGGCCTGGCATGCGCGCGCTGTGAACGTTCACGCCGCCCATAAGTCCCCCACGCACCCCATCAAGCGTCACCTTTTCGGGATGGTTGTACGTAAAATCATTGTCACGTCCCGACCGCGCTGCTTCTGCGATAGACAGCGCAGTTCCGGACGGTGAGTCTATCTTCGCTTCGTGATGGCTCTCGACAAGGTCCGCGTACTGGAAATGTGGTCCCGATACTTCGGCCAGATACATCATCAGCACGGCTCCCAATGCAAAATTTGATGCGCTGATAATTCCGACGCCTTTTTCGGCCGCTAGGGAACCGAAGCGCTCAAGTTCCCCGGGCGGTACGCCCGTTGATCCAGAGACCACGCGAACGCCGGCGTTAGTTGCGGCGGCCATCGTGTCGACAGCCCCGGCACCGTTCGAGAAGTCCACAACCACGTCTGCCTCTACCTTCGATAGAAGATCTGCCAGCGTGGCTGAGAGCACTACCGAGTTACCTCCGGGGACAGCTACGGTATCTGCCGAAGCGGCGCTGTCCGCGCCGCCGACCGCGATCGTGGCCGGATCAGCCTCGACCGCACCGAGAACTGTCTGTCCCATGCGGCCGAGTGCTCCGTTTACGGCAACTTTGATCGTCTGGCCTGTCATGTCGTGAACCTATCTAGATGGTGGGCCTGATCGGCGTTCGCCGTCGGAACCACCGACTCGTCTACGAGGTCCGTTGCCGCCGCCGCCTTGACGTGGGCCTCGGTCGCCTCCACGTCCGCCGCGATCGCCACCCTGAAAACCACCGCGTCCGCCGCGATCTCCACCACGTCCGCCGCGATCAAAACTGCGAGGCCGGTCGCCGCCGCGTCCACCGCCACCGTTGCGGTCGCTGCCGCCATCGGATCCAACCTTCTCGTCGCCGGATAGTACCGCCGGCCTTGCGGACAGGTTTACCCGCCCCATGCCGTCGATCTCGGTCACAAGGACCTCAATCTCGTCGCCGATGCTGACGACAGCCTCGACCGAAGGCACGCGCTCATCTGCGAGCTCGCTTATGTGAACCAGGCCGTCTTTGCCAGGGAACAGTTCGACGAACGCGCCGAATGTCATCAATCTGACGACCTTGCCTTTGTAACGTGTGCCGACCTCGACTTCGCCCGTCATCGCTTCAATCTGGGCAAGCGCCGCTTCCGCCGATTCTGCGTTTGGTGATCCGATGACAACGGTACCGTCGTCCGACACATCAATCGTCACACCGAACTGGTCGATCATGCCGCGGATGACCTTGCCGCCCGGGCCGATGATGGTGCCGATCTTGTCGGTCGGGACCTTTGTCGAGATCATTCGAGGAGCGAATTCATTCATCTCGGCGCGAGGCGTCGCGATGGTCGTCTCCATGTGATCGATGATGGCGTATCGGGCATCCTTGGCTTGGGCCAGGGCGTTGCTCATCAACTCCCAGGTGATCCCTTTGACCTTGATGTCCATCTGGAGCGCCGTGATTCCATCCCGGGTTCCGGCTACCTTGAAGTCCATGTCGCCGGAGTGGTCCTCCGCGCCTTGAATGTCTGTGAGGACAGCGCGCTGACCATCGTCACCAGAAACAAGTCCCATGGCGATTCCAGCTACCGGCGACTTAATCGGCACACCGGCGTCCATCAGGCTCAACGTAGAACCGCAGACGCTCGCCATAGAGCTAGAGCCGTTCGAACTCATGATCTCGGAGACCACTCGAACGGTGTACGGGAAATCTTCCTGACTCGGAAGTACCGGTAGAAGAGCACGCTCGGCCAGCATGCCGTGGCCGATCTCCCTGCGCCCGGTGAACATTCTGCCGGTCTCGCCGGTCGAATAGGGCGGGAAGTTGTAGTGGTGCATGTAGCGCTTTTCGCTAACAGGCCCCAGCGTGTCCATCCGCTGGCGTTCGCCTGGTGAGCCCAGAGTCACGATTGATAGCGCCTGCGTCTCTCCGCGGGTAAAGATTGCACTTCCATGAGTCCGTGGAAGGTAACCGACCTCGGAGGAGAGGCCCCGCAGGTCGGTGAGGGCTCGGCCGTCGGGCCTGCGACCGTCTTGAAGGATTGCTGACCTCACCGCTTCGGTCTCGAGCGTGTAAAAGGCGGACTGGAGATTCTTCTCGTCGTAAGAATCCTTGAGGGCTTCCTTCAGGTTGTGGTTGATCTCTTCAAAGGCATCCTCTCGGGAAGCTTTGTCACCGGGTGCCGCAAGAGCGTCAGAAATCTTCGTCCCGACCCATTCCCGGGCGGCAGACTCGGCTTCGTTGGCTGCGGTGTCGGGCTCGACTATCCACTTTGTTTTGCCCACTTTGGCCTGAATCTCGCGTATCAGGTCAACGATCTCACCGTTGACCTCCTGCGCGAGTCTTAGGGCCTCGACGATCACGTCCTCTGAGACTTCGTTCGCTCCGGCCTCTACCATCATGATGGCGTCTGCGGTTCCAGCTACGACTAGATCCAGGAGGCTTTCCTCCTGCTCGGCGTAGGTCGGGTTGACCACGAGTTCATCTTCAATCAGTCCGATACGACAGGCACCGATCGGGTCGTCGTAGGGAATTTCAGAGATCGTCAATGCGGTGGACGCGCCGATGATCCCGAGGATGTCGGTCGGGTTCTCCATATCAACGGAGAGGGTGCTCGCGATGATCTGGACCTCGTTCTTGTATCCGTCAGGGAACAGCGGACGAAGTGGTCGGTCCGTGATCCGAGCCATTAGAGTGGCCTCGCTACTCGGCCGACCCTCGCGTTTGAAAAAACTGCCAGGAATCTTGCCCCGGGCGTACATTTTCTCTTCGTAATCCACGGTCAGTGGGAAGAAATCTTGCCCCGGCCGTGGTCGTTTTGACCCGCAAGCCGTAATAAGCATCATCGTGTCGCCGTAGCGCAGTGTTACAGCACCCCCGGCGAGGTTGGCTATTCGACCGATTTCGAACTTGAGCGTGCGCGCTCCAAATTCGATCTCAAAATTGGAAATCATGAACTGTCTAATCCCATCTTCTGGTCCAACTTCAGAATGATTTCTGAGGCGGGACCGGCCGGACTCTGAACCGGCTCCATGTGTTCGCCCGGGACAAATTTACGTATCCGTTCCGGTTTGGACTGTCCTGAGGTCAGGACAGTCCCATTAAAAGCAACCAGCAAACTGTTACCGGTATGCCATCTGCGCTTACCGGCGCAGGCCGAGCTTTTCAATGATGGAGCGATAACGCCCCACGTCATTTCCATTTAGATAACCCAGGAGCCTTCGCCGTTGACCGACTAGCTTCAAGAGGCCACGTCGTGTCGAGTGGTCGTGCTTGTGCTCCCTGAGGTGTTCCGTTAGTTCGGTGATCCGTCCCGTAAGGATCGCCACCTGGACCTCTACCGAGCCTTTGTCGGTATCGTGTCGTTGGTGTTCCTCGACTATCGCCGCTTTTGTCGCCTGGTCCAAGTGGTGGGTATCTCCTAGAGATTACGCAATTCGAATGCCGAATTGCTCTTTATCAAGGGACGCTTCGCTGGACGCCTGACCTTTATCGGGCGCTAATTTACGATGGAAAGCCGTGTGGCGTGATCCAGCATGCGCGAAGGCGAACAAAGTATAGCATGTGGGGCACTACGGTCACTCGCACGTAAAACAGTTTCGCGATTCGTGGGCGCCGTATGGAAGCGGCCTTGATTGTTTTGCCGACGTTATGAGGTTGTGTTGGGTGCCCTCAAGACTCAAATGGAGTCGGGCGAATCAAGCGTTCGGATTTGGTCCAGCGTTTACCGTGTAAAAGCAGCATGACCTTAGGGAGACCCGTATCCAATCCTGTATGGACTGGTTCGACACTCTAAATCTACCTTGACACCCGCGAAGCGCCTGAGATAATGTTTGGCGAGCGCTCGCGAGGGCTACAAACCCGCGTCCAAGCGCAGAATCTTTCTAAGTGTGGCCGGCCACAAGACCCGCCGTTCCGAAAAAAGAAGAATGGCGTACCCGCCCGGGCTAGCGCCGAAACACCTCAAGGATGGAGGACGGGCTCAATGAATTTTCTCAAGCGCGGAAGCGGAAAACTAATCTTCCTTATGCTTTCGTCAGTTGCCGTCGTGGCGCTTGCCGCCTGCGCGGGTGACTCTGGCGCTCAAGGGCCGCAAGGACCTGCCGGAGTAGCTGGTTTCCCTGGTAACCCAGGAGAATCTGGTGCACCTGGACTTCCTGGCGCACCCGGTAACCCTGGCGCACCTGGCGCACCGGGCGAACCTGGTTCACCTGGCGAACCTGGCGCACCGGGCGAACCCGGCAATGCGGGTGCAAACGGCGCTAACGGAGCGCAGGGCATACCCGGACCAGCCGGACCCACCGGTAGTGATGGCGCTGACGCCAACAACACTTCGCTGATCGTTGTCGGCGGATTCGTAGAGTTGAAGGCGCTTACCGATACCACAGCCGATGTTATCGGCGCAGGGTTCCTCGGCACAGAAGTTGTCACCCTCCGTGTAACCACGGTCGGGGACGACGGCCGCTTCGGCACCGTCGTTTTGGACGAAGTTACGGCAAACGGTGCGGGTGCATTCTCGGCCACCGTTACCCTTGATGACGCGGCGTTCTCCGCCGGTTCGGTTCACACCCTTGACGCAATGGGTGAGGACAATAATGCGGCCGGAGCGTTTGCTATCGTAGACAAGGTAGCGACCGACTAACTCTGGACTCGAGTAGAGACTTTAAACAGGCCCCGGCATCTGCCGGGGCCTGTTTTGCGTTCAGACAGAAACGCCGAGCACAGGCTATGGGCCGTAGTGTGCTTGGTCGAGGTAGCCAGACCTGTGTGCATCGTGGCATGACGGCCGCCTATCTGGCGCTCGATATCGGGAATGTTGTCTGGTGAGGACCCAATTTTTTGTATGAACGACCCCCGCCAGACTGAGCTCGATATCTAGACTATGTCATATAACGCGCAGGTGTTTGGGAGTGACGGGAGAGCGCAGATGCCTAGTGGCGCATGCTGTCTGGACAGCGAATCCCTGGGAGAACCAAAACTACCTGTGTGATTCGGGGATCTGGATGTCAGGCGCTCGTAGATGGGCCTGACTCTCGAATGACCCTTACCTGTCGGATACGACGACCTGTCGTCGACGCCACTGTCATCACCAGATTGGCCACTGACACACGGTCTCCGACGACAGGCATACGGCCAAGTTCGAGATATATCAATCCGCCGACAGTATCAAAACCGTCGCCTTCGATATCTGTATCGAACGTCTCGTTCAATGAGATTAACGTCAACCGAGCGTCTACTAAGGACTCATCGTTGTTGACCTTCTGAAGCTCGGGCTCTTCTTGGTCAAACTCGTCCTCGAGCTCGCCCACAATCTCTTCTACGAGATCCTCGTGCGTCACTAGCCCTGACACGCCGCCGTATTCGTCCACAACGATCGCCACGTTGACTCGATTGCGCTGGAACTCTTGCAAAAGGTGTTCAAGGAACTGCGACTCTGGGACAAAAATTGCTGGTCTAACCAGATCAAGGATGCTTTCATCGCTGTCTGGCTCAAAGAGCTGTGCTTTCAGCAAATCGCGTGCGAAAACTATTCCAAGGATGTCATCAATCCGGCTCTGGTATACCGGAATCTTTGAATAACCAGCACTGATCATGAGATCAGCGACTTCACGGCGGGTGGCCTCAGCCTCC
>JAAZYK010000087.1 GCA_014239685.1 Dehalococcoidia bacterium
CAAGGAAAAGCTTCTGGCGTGCACGCCCTTGCTCCATGCTCTCCGGGAATATGGGCCGCAACTCTGGGTCTTGGTCGATCAGATCGTAAAAACGATCAACGACCTTCTCTATGTTTTCGCGTCCCCCCAGATCCTCAAACAGACGCTTACGCGTGCCGGGTCCTCCGAGCACCGGTCCTTTGTCATTCTGAGCAGTGTTCAGCACTGGCAGACCCTTCGACATGGATCGTGGGGGCCCCATGTGTGGATCGTCGCCCGGCCCTCTAGATATTCCAGACTCATCTGATTCGTTAATCATCCAGACTGTTCCTCAGGCCAATCCACAAGCCGTTCCAATGAAACTCGGAGCGCTGCCAAGTTTAGCCATAACACCGGGAACTCGAAAACGACTCCAAATGATCACCGCTCCGCGGTTATATCGCGTATTGCTTGAGAAGGTTGCGGGCGATGACAAGGCGCTGAATCTCCGATGTGCCTTCACCGATGATCATCAAAGGAGCATCACGGTAGTAACGCTCCAGCGGGAGATCTTTGATATACCCGTAACCGCCATGGATGCGCATCGCGTCCATCGTCACCTCGGCACAGATTTCGGATGCGTACAGCTTGGCCATCCCAGCTTCCAGATCGATACGTGAACCGCTGTCTTTCTTTGCCGCTGCGTCGTATGTCATCAGCCTCGCGGCATGAATCTTGGTCGCCATGTCCGCTAGCATGTTTTGAATAGTCTGACGCTCGGCAATCTTCTTTCCGAAGGTTTCCCGTTCCTGCGCGTACTTGATAGCAAGTTCAAACGCTCCCGTCGCTACACCGACCGCTCGGGCGGCGATGTTGATACGACCAGTCTCGAGCGCGTCCATCACGTGATAGAAGCCTTTACCCTCTTCGCCGCCGACCAGAAGATCTGCCGATACCCGATAGTCTTGGAATATTAGCTCGGAGGTATCGACTCCCCGGTAGCCGAGCTTATTCAGGTCCCGGCCCGCCGTAAAACCCGGACCTTTTTCAGCAATGAAGGCACTGATCCCGCGATGCTGCGGGTCGATGTCGGTGTCGGTCTTTGCAAGGAGTAAGTAGACGTCACCGGTTCGACCATTCGTGATGAACAACTTGTTGCCGTTGACAACATACTCTTAACCATCCCTGACTGCTGTCGTCTGCAAACTTGCGACATCACTACCACCGCCCGGCTCGGTCAGTGCCAGTCCGCCACGCTTTTCGCCGGAAGCCAGTTTTGGCAGCCACTCCCTCTTTTGCTCTTCAGTGCCGTAATTCACGATCGCGGCTGTAAGGATGGAGTGCGTGCCAATCGGCGCCGTGATCGACATCCAGCCCTTGCAAAGCTCTTCGAACACCATCGCGTACGTGGTGTAGTCCAGCCCCATGCCCCCGTACTCCTCTGGGATGGTGATACCAAACAGACCCATTTCGGCCATCTGCTCTACTAGTTCCGTAGGGTAGGTGTCGTTCTCGTCGTGTTCCGCGGCCTGCGGCACAACATCCTTCTGGACGAACTCACGGACAGTGCTAACTATTTGGCGGCGTACTTCATCGATGTCGGCGGTGGTCATTTTTGGTCCTGTTGGCTCTGGATGCGTTTAACGAAATTTCGTACCCGGAATTGTGCGTCTCAATTGGATGGGCGGCAAGGTGTCATCGCGTTAAATCACGGTCTGATCAGATCCCCGGCCTGTGGCGATAACAATAATTCCGGTAGCCACTATAGAATCCCGTCCCATGCCCACAAATGACGTGGAACGACTTCTCGCCAATTTTGAGACCGGGACCCTGTTGCGTCCTTCGGTAGATATCCCGAACTCCGTGGACCTGTCTCGTGCGATCGCCCACCTTTCTGGCGACGGAAGTATTTCTGCCGGAATCGGTTCCGAAGCCATGATCCGTAAGTTGATCGGCGCGTCGGAACACATCGTGTTCGTAGTCGTCGACGGGCTTGGAATGACGTTGCTAGAGACGCTTCCTGAGAATTCATTTCTGCGCCGAAATCTAGCACTTGAACTGCGGTCCGTCTTCCCATCCACAACGTCCGCGGCGTTGACCAGCCTTGCCACCGGAGCCTGGCCATCAGAGCACGCCGTAATTGGCTGGTGGACGCACTTCACGGAAATACCGGGGCCTGCAACCGTGCTGCCGTTTATTAATCGGGTTACAGGAGCGCCGCTCTCAGAGCAGGGCATCAGGACGGAGGCAGTATTTCCTCTTCCATCGCGAATCTCATCATTCGACAGAAGCACCATCGGGATTCTTCCGGTCCATCTTACCCACAGCGTTTATTCCGGATATTCACTTGGGAACGCCATCCGCAGGGGGTACCGTTCGATTGCTGAGGGGGTAGATGCAACTTTGACGAGACTCTCAGACGCTTCCGGCCCCACCTATACGTACCTGTATCTCCCACAGGTCGATTCAGCGGCGCACACGAGCGGCGTCGGTAGCGAATCAACACGCGCCGCTCTCGCCGATGTAAACAGCGGCCTGGAGCGTATTGCTCGAGACAAACCTGATGGGACGAAACTTGTCATCAGCGCCGATCACGGACATCTGGATACTTTCCCACCAGATCCGATGCTCATTCGGGAAGACGACGAGCTAGGCCTCATGCTCCGGCACACCCCATCCGGCGACGCGCGAGTGAACTATTACCACGTCCGCGAGGACGCTATTGGCCGATTTGCTGACGCGTATGCCGATCGTATACCTGACGATGTAGTCCTCCTCACTCAGGACGAGATTGAGAGCCTTCAACTGCTTGGGCCCGGAGTTATTCCTACTCGAACGCGCGATCGCATGGGTGATTACATCGCCATATCCATGAGCACAGCCGTTTTCGCATGGTCAGCGGCTAACTCCGTGGGGCCGGATATGTCACGTCTCGTGTCCCACCATTC
This sequence comes from Dehalococcoidia bacterium, assembly GCA_014239685.1. Classification (GTDB taxonomy): domain Bacteria; phylum Chloroflexota; class Dehalococcoidia; order Lucifugimonadales; family Lucifugimonadaceae. The sequence continues at coordinate 2,907 of JAAZYK010000087.1, forward strand.
CGGGCTGTCGCCGGACGAGGTTCGTATCCCGTTGATCATTGCCAACTAGCCAGATTCAGGTGTGATTGATGAGTACCAGGTACCTGAACATGTTCACATTTCCACACTTGCCCGCCTCGCCAGTCCGGACTGGTGGCGGTATCCTCCAGTTCTACCGATCTAGTCTGCGCGCACTTTGGGTGCTCACAGAGTAAATCTTTCCTCCCAGTCATCTGGCTGAACAAGAACCTTCGAAGGAGCACATGCCGAAATCGCCGGACCCATCAAGCATGCTCGAACAAACAGGTTTAAGAAGCCAGCCGGACCGAGAACGGTTCGTGAATACCGCCGCCCGTCTCGCCGGAGAGGTGTACGATTTTCACGAGCGTTGGGCGCTGGAGTCGGGAACGCCGTTAGAAGTGATCATCAAGCGCACTCCTATGTTGGATGAAGAGGTGCGCGAGCTAAAGGAAGAGGTCGAAAGGCCCGTTTCCGAATTCGATGAAGCGAAGATGGCGGAAGAAGCGGCGGACGTGCTTTTTGTCGCTCTTGGCCACATGGAGCAACTTGGCACCGTTGGGCTGAACGGCATGAATGCGGTGACGGCGAAAAACATCGCCAAGACCCCGGAGTCTCACTTCAAGCACCCCGTATCAGGGAAAGTGACGCGCCTCGGCCGGAAAGATTCCCCGCAGACTGAATCCGGGGGGCGGTCGTGAAAATCTCCGGTATCGAAATCTTCGAGATCAACCCGGTCGAAATTCTGGACACTGGAAGAACCTGGCTGTTCGTTCGGGTCGACACCGATGAAGGGATCAGCGGTTGGGGAGAAGCCACCAGCTCCGGGGCCGGCTCTAACACGCTCATCAAGACGGCGATCAATCTCATCACGCCGGACCTTATCGGGGAAAATCCGGCCGATATTGACCGTCTCTGGCACAAGATGTTCCGACGCTTCAGCTACCTGGGCTCCCGCGGACTTCCAACGGCGATGACCGCAGGTATCGATATCGCGCTGTGGGACATCAAGGGCAAAGCCACAAACCGCCCTGTTTACGACCTCTTGGGCGGTCGTTTCCGCGATGAAGTTCGCCTCTACGCCAATTCGTGGTTTGAGGGGTGCAAGACGCCAGATGACTACGCCCGAGCAGCCCGCGAACGGGTGCTGTCTGAAAAACACACGGCCCTGAAACTGGACCCGTTCAGGGAAATGACGGTAACCCATCACATGTTCTCCGACGGCCAGATCTCTCCCGAGGGTGAGCAAGAGGGCTACGACATCGTCAGCGCGATCCGGGAAGTTGTCGGGCCGAAGCACGAAATCCTTATCGACGCACACGGCCATTTCAATGTCCCAACCGCGATCCGGCTCGCCAACAATCTGTATGAGCAGTCGAACATCGCGTGGTTCGAAGAACCAGTGCCGCCAGAATCCTTTGAGGCCCTGAAACAGGTACGCGAACACACAAACGCCCCGCTCTGCGTGGGCGAACGACTCTACACACGCTTCGACTTCGTACCGCTGTTCAAAGACCGTCTTGTCGACTACGTGATGCCAGACACCATCTGGTCTGGAGGCATCTCCGAGATAAAGCGGATCGCCTCGCTGGCGGAAGCACACTACATCCCAATTTCACCACACGCGGTCCCGTCAGGTCCGCTCTCCCTTATCGCTTCGGCCCACGCCATGACCACCGTTCCTAACTTCTACCGGCAAGAACACGGGATGCGCGCTATCCCTCTGCAAAACACCCTTCTCTCAGAACCTATGGATATCTCCAACGGAGTCATCAAACTCAACGACAAACCCGGACTTGGCTACGAAATGAACGAGGAAGAGTTGCGCTCCCGAGCGGTGTAGGCACGTTCTACTGACCATCCCGATTCGTATGAGACTGTTCTTTTCGCGCGTCCCTCACCCCCAAAATCCAAACCAGCAGGAGTACCCTCTGCGGCGACCTCCTGCATCTACCCGGCCAGATGTCGGGCCAACATTCCAGAAACGCCCTCCCCTTAATGGGCCTCGGAGCCATCCATGAAGATCACCAACATCACCCCGTACCTCGTAGCCAACGACACCATGAGCGGGGCCAACAAAAGCCTCGGTTGGAACTGGCTTTTCGTGAAGATCGAAACCGATCAGGGCATCACGGGCTGGGGCGAATCCGGCATCCAAGCGCGAGGCAGTGGACCTGCGATGGTTGAGGCCGTGAAGTTGGCGTCAGAATCCCTTATCGGCGAAAACGCAGCCGACATCGAACGCCTGTGGCACAAAATTTACCGCACCTTCAGCTACCTCGGATCCCGTGGATTTGGCACAAGCCTTGTCGCCGGCTTCGACATCGCCCTGTGGGACATCAAGGGCAAAGCGGCGGGGATGCCGGTATACGACCTACTGGGAGGCCGATTCCGGGATCCGGTGCGCCTCTACTGCAACGTCTGGTTCCAAGGCTGCGAAACGCCGGAAGAGTACGCAGTCGCAGCACAGAAGAATCTAATAGACCTTGGACATGAGGCCTGCAAACTGGACCCATTCAAGGAAATGCTGCCGTATCACACCATGTACCAGGATGGGCAGATCAGCGAGGCGGGCGAACAGCAGGGTTACGACATCGTTGCCGCCGTTCGTGAGGTCGTCGGGCCTAAGTTCGAAATCCTGATCGATGCACACGGCCACTACAACGTCCCAACCGCCATCCGACTGGCCAATAATCTGTTTGAGCAATCAAATATCGGCTGGTTTGAAGAACCACTCCCACCCGAGGGCACAAAAGCCCTCAAGCAAGTCCGTGACAAGACAAACGCTCCCATCTGCATTGGCGAAAGACTCTTTACGCGATGGGACTTCCTGCAGGTTTTCGAGACCGGAGTAGCCGACTACATCATGCCGGACACCGTATGGACCGGCGGTATCTCAGAGATCAAGAAGATCGCGACCATGGCTGAGGCCTACTACATCCCCATTTCACCTCACGTCGTGCCCGGCGGCCCAATCGAACTCATCGCAGCCGCGCACGTCATGAGCACCGTCCCAAATTTCTACCGCCTCGAGCATGCCCAGTCGTTAATTCCAGCTCACAACAACCTTCTACAAGAGCCGTACGTCATCAAAGACGGAGCCATCCACCTTACCGATAAACCAGGATTAGGATTTGATCTAGACGAAGAAAAAGTGGTTGCCTCGTCAATAAACCTGTAGCTCGAAATACACCTTAACCATCTAACAGTGTCCTGATGCAAAACGCTGCGTACTGAGACGCTCAGTGCGTCTCGATTCAAAGTTGGAAATAAACACCGACGAAACGGAGAACCCTCACAAGCGAGATCATATGATCAATAATGATGTAAGCCATCTGGCAGGTAATCCAGTGTTAACGGCGATACGAAATCGCAGAACCGTGCGCGAATTTCTCGACACGCCTGTTCCGCGTAATGTTTTGGAACGCGTGATAGAGGCGGCCACCTGGGCGCCAAACCACCGGATCACGGATCCATGGCGATTTATCGTGCTACAGCATGGCGATAAGGCACGCGTCGAGGTCGCCCAATTGATCCACGATTGGACGCTCGAGAACATTCCGAACCCCAATCAAGCCACCCGCAGGAAGTCGGCCGAATCGGCACAGCGCGAAATCCTTGACAGCCCTTCATTCATTTACGTCTATTCGGTGCCCGGGGACAACGAGGAAGTCACGCGCGAAAACTACGCCGCTGTGTGTTGCGCTGTGATGAACCTGTCCCTGGCGGCATACGCAGAAGGCCTCGGCGTTGGATGGTCGACCGGAAAACCGACCAAACCAGGGAATCTGGCAGATCTCATCGGTGCAGACCTTTCATGGGACATCGTCGGCGCGCTGTTTATTGGCTACCCCGCGCACGTGCCGGACCGTCAACCGAAGGGCCTCGACCACTGCGCCAGTTGGCTGTGAGAGCCACAGCGCATCATTCGAGATGACGTAACAAGTCGCCCTTTGAAGATAGAGATCGGGGAGACCACCACTCACTCAATGACGCGACGCACCCCTACCGAAGCGCTGTACCATCCGCAATCCTTACGACACAGAACAACTACCGGAAAAGAGATCCGATGAGCAGACCGAACATCGTCTTAATCAACTGTGACGATCTTGGCTACGGCGATCTGGGCGTATACGGCTCAAAGATCAACAAGACCCCGGCCATAGACAAAATGGCCGCAGAAGGAATGCGATTCACTGACTTTTACGTCGCATCACCGGTCTGTTCACCGTCCCGTGGAGCGATGCTTACAGGCTGCTACCCGCCCCGAATCGATTTTGGCGACTTTGACGGCGGCTGGGTGCTGATGCCCGGCGACCCCATGGGCCTGAACCCGAACGAAACGACCATAGCCAGCGCACTGAGCGAAGTCGGTTACACGACTAAGATGATCGGAAAATGGCATTGTGGAGATCAGCCGGAGTTCCTTCCGACTCAACATGGATTCGACAGCTACTTCGGGCTGCCGTATAGCAACGACATGGGTCGGCAGATTGACGACCCACTAACGACAGACCCCAAACGCATTGAGCAGCTTCGAGCCCGACCACCACTGCCGCTAATCCGGGATGATGAAGTGGTTCAGGAACAGCCAGATCTACGGGCGTTGACCGAGCGTTATGCTGAGGAGGCCGTCCGCTTCATTCGAGAAAACAAGGAAGCGCCATTCTTCCTCTACTTCGCCCACATGTACGTGCATCTGCCGCTGTACGCACCGGAGCCGATGGTCAACGCCTCGGAAAACGGTGATTACGGTGCATGTGTTGCCGGAGTCGACTGGGTGACAAAGGTTCTGATGGATGAGTTGAGACGGCAGGGGTTAGACGACGACACCCTGGTCATCTTTACAAGTGACAACGGATCGCGCATGCAGAATCAGGGTGGCAGCAATGGCAAGCTCCGTGGCATCAAGGGAACGACCTGGGAAGGTGGACTTAGGGTGCCGTGCATCATGCGTTGGCCATCAAAAATTCCCGCCGGTGTGGTGCGTAGCGATATCACGTCATCGATCGATTTCTTGCCAACGCTGGCAGGTATTACCGGTGCGGATGTGCCGCAGGACCGGATTATCGACGGTACAGATATTTCCTCGCTCATGTTCACGGGTGATGACGTGACGCCTCCCCGGGACACGTTCTTCTACTACATGGGTAATCGCCTTGAAGCCGTGAGGAAAGGAAAATGGAAGCTTCACGTCTCCAGAGAGTTACGAGCACACCAGCAGACAGGCGTTGTTAGCCAGGCAGTCATAGACGAAAACGCAGGGACCGTTCCAGGCTTGTTCGATCTTGAGTCCGATATCGGCGAGACAACAAACGTGTACGACAACCACCCGGACGTCGTGGCGGATTTGTTAGCCCTCGCGCAGGCGTGCCGCGTGGACATCGGTGACGAGGCGACCGGGGTGGCTGGCGCAAACATCCGTCTGGCGGCACGTGTAAACAACCCGGAGACCCTCACCCACTACGATCCGGAACACCCGTACATCTACGCCGAGTACGACAAGTCAGAGCGAGG